>NZ_RJNY01000004.1:0-138084 GCF_003942795.1 Streptococcus mitis | reverse complement strand
CCATTATGTAGGAGGACATGAANTGAAGAAACAAATCATAGCATTATTGACAATCGTTGCTGATATTATTATCATTTCCCCTTTTCTAACTAATCGATAAGCTCTTTGTATTGCTGTAAGCGTAGTTCAAAAAGGGCTGTTAATTGGGGATTTTCTAATACTTGCAGAGATTGGATAAAGTGTTCGATCTCTTTTTGATTGCTCCCCTTGGTTTGAAGGAAAACACTCATCTTCTTTAAAAACTGCCACAATAATTTCTCAAAAACATCGTATGGTCGGAGCATGCTCCCCAACTCGGCTTCAAAGATTGGGATATAGGATAAAAGTTTGCGCTCCATGAGCTCTGAGATGATATTTAACAGCCCTTGTTTCATATACAATCGATTGTGTACCAACTCTTTAAATTCCTTGGATTTTTCAAGTAAAGAGGTGGATAAAAAGATTAGATCTTGATTACTTAAGAAAGGCATAGTATTACAAAAAACATAGAGTTCAAACCAGGTCCAAGACTCGATAGCATAGAGGTAAGTAGTTAAAAACTCGCTATCCTCCTCTTCTAGCAGATAGTTTTTATCCAGAGAATGGATAGCGTTTTTAATCACAATAGCGTTCAAACGACGATAGATCTTCGCCATCTGTTCTTGCTCAACTTCCTCTAATAGTTGCTCTAAGCCAGCCATATCTTGATGGGCAAAGCGATCTACAACCTTTCTACCAAATCGCATATGTGGGGATTCCTGGTAATTATTAAGCTTGTGTCCAAACTCGTCGAAGGTCACATTTATCCCTTGGATAGCTAGTATCAGTTTATCCGCAGACAACATAGACTGCCCCAGTTCAAACTTAGATAACTGAGAAGCTGTTAGACCCTCACAAGCCACATCTGACTGCTTGAGTTTCCTCGCCAGCCGCAATTCCTTGTAAAATTCTCCCAATTCCATTCTCTCAATCATCTGACCGCCTCCTATTTTTTATATATTATATCATTATTTTTATATTTTTATCAAAATTTTCTGACATTTCGGCGAGCAAAAAAGCCAGCCTTAAGCTGACTCTTTATTCCATAGTATCAAAGGCGAGGCTTGGTTTGGCGTTGAGGTCCAAGCCTGCGAAGTTTTCTTTGTTCCACTCGCTAACGCTGGCATAGGCAATCATACCTGCATTGTCTCCGCAAAGGCGTAGGGGAGGGATGATAACCTTGACATCGGTGATTTCAGCTGCCAGGCGTTCTCTGAGACCTTTATTAGCTGCCACGCCACCGGCTACGACTAGAGTTTTAACAGGGTATTTTTCTAAGGCCTTCTTGGTTTTTGCCATGAGAATGTCCATGACTGCTGCTTGGAAAGATGCTGACAGGTCTTCCTTGGACAAGCTCTCTCCCTTTTGCTCGGCATTGTGGTGAAGATTGATAAAGGCAGACTTCAGCCCTGAGAAGGAAAACTCCAGATTGTCCTCTTTAATCATGGCACGTGGAAAATCATAGATATCCTGCCCCTGATGGGCCAACTCGTCAATCTCACGACCTGCTGGATAGGTCAATCCCATGACACGGCCGACCTTGTCATAGGCCTCCCCAACTGCATCGTCCCGCGTTTCTCCAACAATCTTATAATCCCCAGCCTCAGAAACATAGACCAACTCCGTGTGCCCACCGCTAACCAAGAGAGCTAGCAAGGGAAACTCCAAAGGCTCAACGCTCTGAGCCGCCATGAGGTGACCCGCCATGTGATTCACGGGGATCAGCGGAAGTCCATGAGCCCAAGCAAAGGCCTTGGCAGCTGACAAACCAACTAACAGTGCTCCGACCAATCCAGGTCCATAAGTAACGGCAACGGCTGTCACATCTTCTTCTGTAATTCCTGCTTCTGCTAGAGCCTCCTCGATGCAGGCTGTAATGACCTCGACATGGTGACGACTAGCTACTTCTGGCACTACGCCCCCAAAACGTTTGTGACTCTCAATTTGACTCGCAATGACATTGGACAAGAGCTCGTCATCGTTTTTCAGTACGGCAACACTGGTCTCATCACAGGATGTCTCAAATGCTAAAATATATCTATCCTTCATCTATTTCTCTCTTCATGATCATGGCGTCCTCGACTGGGTCATGGTAGTAGCCCTTTCTCTCAGCGATGACCGCCATCTTTTCTTTCTTGTAAAATGCTTGCGCTCGTTGGTTTGACTTTCTGACTTCGAGGAAAATCTCCTTATCCGCTGGCAATTGAGTAAACAAGGCTGACGCAATTCCCTGACCCTGATAGGCTCCTTTGACAGCGATTTGCAGGACTTCTGCCTCAAAGAGATTCTCCTGAACGGCTAGAAAGCCAATCACTTCTGTCCCATCATAAGCCAGAACGTACCAAGTCTGGTCTTGGGACAGGTCTGCTTGGATTTGTTCCAGCGTCCAAGGGCTGACTGGGTAAACAGCTGCCATGACAGCATAGATGGCTTGAGCTAGTTCAGGCTGTTTTTGGATTCGTTTGATTTCTATCATAGGTGTTTAATGTAAGATCCACCAGACTCGGTATGGTTCTTGAGCCAGTTTTCCTCGGCTTCAACACGCTTGAGGTAATTTGGCACAAAGTCGTACAAGGAGGCTGCTTCCTTATCCCATGCCCACAAAGCTAGATTAGCTGCATTTGGCAATGTTTCTTGGTAGCTAGCTTGTGGTAGCTGTTCTTGGATCTGCTCAACAAAGGGACCAACTTCTCCAACAAAGGTCACTTGTTCAGCATCCTTGACCTGCTCTACCACTTCCGCAAAGGACAAGTGTGCTTCTGGCATGACAGGTTTGGCATTTTCATAAAACCCTGCATAAACATTATTGCGACGTGCATCCATCAAGGGGACAATCAAGCCTTCTTGTTGGCGTGGCACCAGAGCTAAAAGGCTTGACATCCCAACCAACTCGATGTTCAGTGTATGAGCTAAGGTCTTGGCAGTTGCTACCGCGATTCGTAAGCCAGTATAACTACCTGGTCCTTCAGCTACCACGATTCGATCCAAATCCCTGGGTGTCCAATCCAAACTTGCCATCAAAAAATCAATGGCAGGCATGAGGGTAATACTGTGATTTTTCTTGATATTGATTATGGTCTCGGCAAAAACCTGCTTGTCCTCTAAAATGGCTAGAGAAAGAGCCTTGCTGGACGTATCAAAAGCTAATACTTTCATAACATATTCCTATCTTTTTGTCTGCTTACTATTATACTACAAAAGCGGGCGCATGGGAATTTTCTTTGTTTTGAAACAAAAGGAGCCTGCCACTTAGGACAAGCAATTCTGCACAAAAAATTCAAAAAAACGGTAGATTTTTTCTATCTTTTCCAATAGGAAAGTAAACAAGGGATTGAAAGGTTCACCATAAGAAGTTTAGATAAAACATATATGCTTTGACTCGATATTCGATACGAGAGAACATCGTCGTAACAATAAAGATAGCACCTAAAAATAGAAAAAGTCCATCCCATCTATCAAGACGAGGTGGACTTTCTGTATATTTAGATGAATAATTGACTTTAGGCATTTAAACCAAAGTAGAAAACGAGCCAGACAACATAGGTGACCATGAGGAGAAAAATTGAATAGAGCGTCACAAAAGCGAGCTTCCAAAGGAATTTTGTTTTGCGGTGTTCCAGATGCACAAACAGGGCATTCCCACCATAGACACAAGCTACAAAGACTACAAACATCAAGAGGCGAACCCCTACTGCAAATTCAAACAAACTAAACATTCTTAATCCTCCTTGTTTAAAAGCTATAGGGAATATTCCCATCCATAAGCTTCCCTTTCTCTTCCCATTATAACACCTAAGCGCTCTCCGACCAAATCCTACCTGTCTTTTTGCTCCTTCTTCCCCTCCCGACTTTCTCGTTTCCGTCTTTTACTAATTTTTCATTTTGTGGTATAATTGAAATAATTGTAACGAATCAAGGTCAATCTAGGCACAAAATGGAATGAAATCAAGCAAATCTCTGCTAAAAGTTTGGAATAAGTTGACCTATAAATAGAAAGGAACTATATGATTTACAAAGTTTTTTATCAAGAAACAAAAGAACGTAGCCCACGTCGTGAAACAACACGCGCACTTTACCTAGACATCGATGCCAGCTCAGAACTTGAGGGCCGTATCGCTGCTCGCCAACTTGTCGAAGAAAACCGCCCAGAGTACAATATCGAGTATATCGAACTCTTGTCTGACAAATTGCTAGATTACGAAAAAGAAACTGGCGTCTTCGAAATCACGGAGTTCTAATATGGCCTATACTCTTAAACCTGAAGAAGTCGGCGTTTTTGCCATCGGTGGTCTGGGAGAAATCGGGAAAAACACGTACGGAATTGAATACCAAGACGAGATTATCATCGTCGATGCTGGGATTAAATTCCCAGAAGATGACTTGCTGGGTATCGACTATGTTATCCCCGACTACTCTTACATCGTAGACAATATCGACCGCGTCAAGGCTGTTTTGATTACACACGGACACGAGGACCACATCGGTGGGATTCCATTCCTGCTCAAGCAAGCAAATGTCCCTATCTATGCTGGACCACTTGCCTTGGCTTTGATCCGTGGAAAACTCGAAGAACACGGCCTCTTGCGCAACGCTAAACTTTACGAAATCAATCACAACACTGAGTTGACCTTTAAAAATCTCAAGGCAACTTTCTTTAGAACAACCCACTCTATTCCAGAGCCTTTAGGAATTGTCATTCATACCCCTCAAGGAAAAATCGTCTGTACGGGTGACTTCAAGTTCGACTTCACACCAGTTGGTGAACCTGCAGACTTGCACCGTATGGCAGCTCTTGGTGAAGAGGGTGTTCTCTGTCTCCTCTCTGACTCGACAAATGCAGAAGTGCCAACCTTTACCAACTCTGAAAAAGTCGTTGGTCAGTCCATCATGAAGATTATCCAAGGCATTGAAGGACGCATCATCTTTGCATCCTTTGCCTCAAATATCTTCCGTCTCCAGCAAGCAACGGATGCCGCTGTTAAGACTGGACGCAAGATTGCAGTCTTTGGTCGTTCTATGGAAAAGGCCATTGTCAATGGTATCGAACTTGGCTACATAAAAGCTCCTAAGGGAACTTTTATCGAGCCAAATGAAATCAAAGACTATCCTGCGGGCGAGATTCTTATCCTCTGTACAGGTAGTCAGGGTGAGCCGATGGCAGCCCTCTCTCGTATCGCTAACGGAACCCACCGTCAGGTGCAACTCCAACCCGGCGATACTGTTATCTTCTCTTCTAGCCCAATCCCTGGAAATACCACTAGCGTCAACAAATTGATTAACACTATTTCTGAAGCTGGTGTCGAAGTTATCCACGGTAAAGTGAACAATATCCATACATCTGGACACGGTGGTCAGCAAGAGCAAAAACTCATGCTCCGCTTGATTAAGCCAAAATACTTCATGCCTGTCCATGGTGAATACCGCATGCAAAAAGTCCACGCTGGACTAGCGGTGGATACGGGTGTCGAGAAGGACAATATCTTTATCATGAGCAATGGTGATGTGCTTGCCCTTACTGCAGACTCAGCTCGTATCGCAGGTCATTTCAACGCCCAAGACATCTATGTCGATGGAAATCGTATCGGTGAAATCGGTGCGGCTGTCCTCAAAGATCGTCGTGATCTATCTGAAGATGGTGTCGTTCTAGCAGTCGCAACTGTTGACTTCAAGTCACAGATGATTCTTTCTGGCCCAGATATCCTCAGCCGAGGCTTTGTCTACATGAGAGAATCTGGTGACTTGATTCGCCAAAGCCAGCGCATCCTCTTCAATGCAATTCGTATCGCACTGAAAAACAAGGATGCTAGCGTGCAATCTGTCAATGGTGCTATTGTCAACGCCATCCGACCATTCCTTTATGAAAATACAGAACGTGAACCGATTATCATCCCGATGATCCTCACACCAGATGAAGAATAATACTCTTTGAAAATCAAATTCAAACCACGTCAGCTTCGCCTTGCCGTACTCAAGTACAGCCTTCGGCTAACTTCCTAGTTTGCTCTTTGATTTTCATTGAGTACAAGTCAACAAAACAGCCCCGTCTTCGGAGCTGTTTTTCTATGCTTTCTTTTCTTGATTTTTAGAAATACTACGATTTTTACCTTCAAGATACACCATCAAAATAGAAATATCTGCTGGATTTACTCCCGAAATACGGCTAGCTTGGCCGATGGTTTCTGGATTGATGAGTTTGAACTTCTGGCGAGCTTCTGTTGCAATGGAGTCAATATCATCCCAGTCGATATTGGCTGGAATACGTTTTTCTTCCATGCGTTTCATCTTGGCAACCTGATCCATGGCTTTAGAAATATAGCCTTCGTACTTGATTTCTGTTTCAATCAATTCGATAATCTTGTCATCCAAATCCTCAGCAGCTGGCCCGATGAAGGCCACCACATCTTGGTAAGAAACTTCTGGACGGCGAAGGAATTCCTTGGCGGTCACGGCATCAGTCAATGGCTTGAAGCCCATCTCCTCAACCTTAGCATTAGTTTCCTTGACTGGTTTGAGTTTGATGCTATCTAGTCGCTTCATCTCATTGTCAAATTGATTTTTCTTGATTTCAAAGCGAGCCCAGCGTTCATCATCCACAAGCCCAATCTCGCGTCCCATCTCTGTCAAACGCATATCCGCATTGTCATGACGGAGGATGAGACGGTATTCAGCACGACTGGTCAAGAGACGATAGGGTTCAATGGTTCCCTTGGTCACCAAGTCGTCAATCATCACCCCGATATAACCGTCACTGCGCTTCAAAATCAACTCAGGCTTGCCTTGGATTTTCAGAGCCGCATTGATACCCGCGATAATCCCTTGACCAGCAGCTTCTTCGTAACCTGACGTTCCATTTGTCTGACCAGCTGTGAAGAGGCCTGAGATTTTCTTGGTTTCTAGAGTCGCACGCAACTGGTGAGGTAAGACCATATCATACTCAATGGCATAACCAGTTCGCATCATCTCAGCATTTTCCAGACCTTTAATGGAATGAACCAAATCACGTTGGACATCCTCAGGCAGACTAGTTGATAAACCTTGAACGTATACTTCCTCAGTGTCACGCCCTTCTGGTTCTAGAAATAGTTGGTGACGTTCCTTGTCCGCAAAGCGCACAATCTTATCCTCAATCGATGGACAGTAACGAGGTCCCACACCCTTAACTACACCCGTAAACATAGGCGCACGGTGTAGGTTGTTTTGGATAATCTCATGGCTGGTACCATTGGTATAGGTCAACCAGCATGGCACTTGGTCCTTGACATAATCCTCATCACGTGAAGTGTATGAGAAGTGATTAGGGGCCTCGTCTCCTGGCTGAATCTCTGTCACGTCATAATTGATAGAGGAAGCCTTAACACGTGGAGGGGTTCCTGTCTTGAAACGACCGATTTCGAGGCCCAGTTCCTTGAGATTATCAGCTAGGTTAATCGAAGCTAGACTGTGGTTTGGTCCTGATGAATACTTGAGGTCTCCGATGATGATTTCCCCACGGAGGGCTGTCCCTGTCGTCACGATAACAGCCCTAGCAGCATACTCTTGATGGGTCGCTGTACGCACACCGACAACCTTGCCATCTTCGACCAAAATCTCATCAATCATGGTTTGACGAAGGGTCAGATTCTCTTGATTTTCAACTGTCTTGCGCATTTCCTTAGAGTAAAGCTCCTTGTCAGCTTGCGCACGAAGGGCACGGACAGCTGGACCTTTCCCAGTGTTGAGCATCTTCATCTGGATGTAGGTCTTGTCAATATTCTTGGCCATTTCCCCACCGAGGGCATCCACTTCACGCACGACAATCCCCTTGGCAGAACCACCGATCGAAGGGTTACAAGGCATGAAAGCCAGCATTTCAATGTTGATGGTCGCAAGCAAGACCTTACAGCCCATACGGCTGGCAGCCAAGGAAGCCTCAACCCCAGCATGTCCCGCACCGATTACAATAATATCGTATTCTTCTGTAAAATTATAAGTCATTTCTTAACCTTTCAAAAATTTCTCGCAAATAAGGAACTAACTTCTCCTCCTCTAGAGCTTGATCCATAGTAACCCATTTAAAGTGTGTATGCTCTTCAGGATCTAATCTGATAATTGGCTTCTCCTCAACCCACTCTGCTTTATAAACTAAGCGAGTAAAGACCGTATCCTTAGAGGTATCCAGTTGACTATCTTCGTGAAGAAGTTTGAGCGAACTGCTATCTAGTCTAACTCCCGCTTCTTCAATGCATTCTCTAAGAGCACCATCTTGCGGAAGTTCACCCTTTTCAACTCCGCCACCAGGAATATCCCAGTAAGTCGGATAAACGTTGGGTTCTCCTCTTTTAATTTCCGAACGCTGAATGAGCAAATAATCACCACCACTATGAACAAGTACATGGGCAATAAGCTTAACCATCATTTTCTCTCCTATTCCTCAAGATGAATGTGTCTTAGTTGACCGTCCCAATCCGGCAGGGCTGTTTTTAAAAAGGCTGGAACTAGCTGGATATTCTGGAGTTCATCCAAGTCAATCCACTCACAAGGCTGCATTTTTTCGTCTTCCTGCATGGTCAATGGGGCATCCTCAAGCAAGTTCACCAGATAATGAAACTCGATGTTGTGATAGGAAACACCGTCTTGTTCAAAACGATTTTCAACCACAAAAGCTAGCTGTCCAGCTTGAGCTTTGACACCTAGTTCTTCCCTCACTTCACGGACTACCGCGTCGTCCGTACTTTCGTTGACTTGAATCGCACCACCAATAGTGTAATACTTGCCCTTGTCTTTGGTAACTAGGAGCTTGCGATTTTGAAGAATCAAGGCTGTTGCCCGAACACCAAAAACAGTATTTCCCACTTTTGTCCGAAAGTCTCGTTGAGTCATTTTTGTCCTTTCCCTTAAACGACACAAAAACAGTCAAAACTCCAAAGAAGTGCAGGACAAAAAAGCCTGCAACATCCATGAGCTTTGACCATCATTTCTATTGCTTTTATTATTGTAGCAAATTGAGAAAATTTGTCAATCTAAATGTACTGACAAACTTGTCCGTCGCGGTAGGCATTATCAATCAAACCGCCACCTAGACACTCTTCACCATCGTAAAAGACAACTGCCTGCCCTGGTGTAATCGCGCGCTGTGGCTCCGCAAAGATGACCTCTGCCTTGTCTCCTTTGACATGTACAGTCACCTTAGAATCAGGCTGACGGTAGCGGAATTTGGCCGTACATTCTAGTGTAAATTCCTCTGGCATCTCACGAGTAAAGTGAACTTGACTGGCCTCTAGGCTTGTTGACATGAGCGAGTCATGGTAGAATCCTTGTCCGACATAGAGGATATTCTTGCTCAGGTCTTTTCCGACAACGAACCACGGCGCATTGTCACCACCGTGTTGCCCACCGATACCAAGTCCGCCACGCTGACCAATCGTATAATACATCAGACCAGCATGCTCACCCATATCGCGACCATCCACAGTCATCATGCGACCAGGCTGGGCTGGTAGGTAGTTGCTGAGAAAGTTTTTAAAGTTCTTTTCTCCGATAAAGCAAATCCCTGTCGAATCTTTCTTCTTGGCAGTCACAAGTCCAGCTTCTTCAGCTATTTTTCGGACTTCAGGTTTTTCCAGATGCCCTAGAGGGAACATGGTTTTTTGGAGTTGTTCTTGCGAAAGTTGGCTGAGGAAATAGGTCTGATCCTTGCCATTGTCCACGCCACGAAGCATGTGAACAGTGCCATCCTCATCACGCGCCACTCGGGCATAGTGCCCAGTCGCTACATAGTCTGCTCCCAAGGTCATGGCATAGTCCAAAAAGGCCTTGAACTTGATTTCCTTGTTGCACATCACATCTGGATTTGGCGTGCGCCCTACACGGTATTCCGCTAGAAAATACTCAAAGACGCGGTCCCAGTACTCTTTTTCAAAATTGACAGAGTAGTAAGGAATGCCGATCTGGTCTGCCACTGCAGCCACATCCTTGTAGTCTTCGGTCGCCGTACAAACGCCGTTTTCATCTGTGTCGTCCCAGTTCTTCATGAAGATACCGATCACATCGTAGCCCTGCTCCTTGAGCAAGAGAGCCGTCACCGACGAATCAACACCACCACTCATCCCCACAACAACACGTGTTTTAGAGTTATCACTCATGGTAAGTCTCCCATCTATTCGTTTATTCACGATTGAAGGTCGTGTGTGCTTAACGATTGAAGGTCGCTTGAGCAGTATTCATTATAACACGCTTGGTTAGAGAAGACAAGAAAGAGGCTGATAAATCATCTCAACCTCTCTTTCTTACTTTGCAAACGAATCAATTCCCCCTTTAAGTTCTTTCTTCGCTTGTTCTATCTGGTATTTCACTTGTTCAAAGCCGGTCCCTCCTAAGGAATTCCGTCTCTGAACAGCGGTTTCTAGGCGCAAGTAGATATAAATATCCTCTTCAATCAAGGGATGGTAGACTTGCAACTCCTCCAAATCCCAATCTTGGATGTTTTTACCATGCTTGATAGAGTCTAGAACCAATTTCCCTACTATTTCATGCGCTTCTCTAAAGGGGAGGCCATTTTCAGCCAAATAATCTGCCAGTTCGGTCGCATTCGAAAAATCATTCTCTGTAGATTGCTGCATTTTGGCCTTATTAACCTGCATGCTCGATAGCATACCTGCCAACACATCCAGAGAATTTAAAATCGTTTCTACTGTATCAAACATGCCTTCCTTGTCCTCTTGCAAATCCTTATTGTAGGCCAGAGGCAAAGACTTCATGACAGTCAATAGCCCAAGTAAGTGTCCGTAAACTCGGCCTGTCTTCCCTCGAATCAATTCGGCCATATCAGGATTTTTCTTCTGGGGCATGATAGATGAACCCGTTGAAAAGCTATCAGACAAGCTAATGTACTGATACTCAAAACTGCACCAATTGATGATTTCTTCACAAAAACGGCTCATATGCATCATCAAAATGCTGGCATTTGACAGGAATTCCAAGATAAAATCACGGTCACTCACTGCGTCCAAGGAATTGGTATAGGGTTGTTGGAAGCCTAGTAAATCACTCGATAATTGACGATCGATTGGAAAAGTTGTCCCCGCTAAGGCAGCTGCACCCAGTGGAGATAGGTCCGTATGTTTCAGGTTAAATGCGAATCGCTCGCTGTCCCTTTGAAACATATTGTAATAAGCCATGAGATGGTGGGCAAAACTAATCGGTTGGGCGTGTTGTAAATGGGTATAGCCTGGCATGATGGTTTCCACATGTTTTTCAGCCAAATCCAGCAAAACACTGTTCAGATTCGCCAACTTATCCAAGACATGGCCAAGTTGCTCCTTTAGATATAAGTGCATATCCGTTGCGACTTGGTCATTCCGAGAACGAGCCGTGTGTAGTTTCCCAGCCAGAGGACCGATTTTCTCTGTCAGCAACACTTCCATATTCATATGAATATCTTCATTTGCAATATCAAAATGAAGCTCTCCTGCCTCTAAATCTCGCAACAAAGCTTGCAGACCATCTTGGATCTGCTCTGCCTCTTCCAAGCTTAAAATGCCAGTCTGTCCTAGCATTTGAACATGAGCTAGGGAGCCCATCAAATCAAATTTTGCCAGCTGGTGGTCAAAGGAAATACTCGCACCGAACTGTTCTACCCAATCTTCCACAGTGCCTTCAAATCGACCACCCCATAATTTTGTATTTTTCGGCATATTCTGTCGTCCCTTTCTATCGCGTCACTGCTCAACATTTTTCTGAACTTCTGAATAAACCTTGGTCGGAAGCCCCCAAAGCTTGATAAAACCAACAGCCGCATCTTGGTCAAAGGTATCTGCGCTAGTATAAGTCGCCAAATTTTCATCGTAAAGAGAATTTGGTGATTTCCGAGCCACTACCTGAGCATTCCCCTTATAGAGTTTAACTTTTGCAGTTCCATTGACAACTTTCTGTGTCTCCTTGATATAGGCAATCAAAGCCTGAGTTGCTGGGCTGAACCACAAGGCATTATAGATGAGATTAGACAACTCATTTTCGATAATAGGTTTGAAATGAGCCACTTCTCTCACAAGAGTCAAATCTTCAATCTCCTTATGAGCTGCCAATAAAGTCACAGCACCTGGGCACTCATAAATCTCTCTTGACTTAATACCGACTAGGCGATTTTCCACATGGTCAATGCGACCGACACCGTGTTTGCCCGCAATTTCATTGAGCTTTTGAATCAAAGCAGCCACTTTCATCTTTTCTCCATTGAGGGAGATGGGCACCCCACAGCTAAACTCAATGTCAATAAATTCTGGACTGTCTGGTGCCTCTTCTGGCGAAGATGTGATTCCAAATGCTTCTTCTGGCGCTTGGTTCCAAGGATTTTCCAAGACACCACATTCATTTGCACGTCCCCAAAGATTTTGATCGACAGAGTAAGGATTGTCAAGGTCAGCTGGAACTGGAACGCCGTTTTCTTTGGCATATTGGATTTCTTCTTCACGAGACCATTTCCACTCACGAACAGGCGCAACTACCTTTAAATTGGGATCCAAAGCTGCAATTGAGACTTCAAACCGAACTTGGTCGTTTCCCTTACCTGTACAACCATGAGCAATTGTGGTTGCCCCCGTCTGATGAGCTATTTCAACGAGTTTTTTTGAAATAAGAGGGCGACTCAGAGCAGATACCAAGGGATACTTCTGTTCATAGTAGGCATGAGCCTGAAGGGCCACTAAAACATAGTCATTAGCAAATTCTTCCTTAACATCAATGACATAAGACTCAACAGCCCCAACCTTGAGAGCTTTATCGTGGATGAACTCCAAGTCTTTTCCTTCACCCACATCCATACAAACAGCGATCACATCATAGTCTTTTTTTAACCATGTAATAGCAACTGATGTATCCAATCCACCTGAATAGGCTAAAATGATTTTTTCCTTACTCATTTCTCTTCCTTCTTTCTATTTTTCGATAGAGGCTTTAAAAGCATCGTCAATCAATTTGTCCAACTCCCCAGAATCCTTCAACTTCTGGATGGTTTTGTCAACCGCCTCTTTTAATTCTTTACTGTCTTTTTTCATCGCAACAGCGTAGGAATCTTCTTTGTCATTGTCAAAATCAAACTCAGCGATGGCTAGGTCTGGATTATTCTCTACAAATCCTTTCGCCACTGGTTCCTCAAAGATAACCGCATCCAGTTGCCCTGATTTCAAATCTGTTATCAAATTTCCATTTTTAGGAAGTGAAACGAGAGAAGAATTCTGCAAGGTTTCTTTGGCCAGAGTTTCCTGGATAGAACCTTTCTGCGCTCCAACCTTTTTCTGGGCCAAATCCTTGACTGATTGGTAATTCGTTAATTCAGATTTTCTTACGATAACCTTATTTTTCGAAGTGTAGTAGGGAATTGAAAAATCGTAAACTTGACTTCTCTCCTCCGTTTTAGAAACACCTGATATGGCAAGATCGGCCTTTCCTGAATCAAGATTAGCTAGTACATTGTCAAAACTCATTGGAGAGAACTCCACTTCTACACCCAGTTCCTTTGCGATGGCTTTGGCTAGTTCAACATCTGAACCTACAATCTGATTTTTCCCATCGACCAATTTCTGGTATTCAAATGGAGCAAACTCTGGATTTAGGGCCACCACCAATTTTCCTTTAGCCTTAATGGCTTCAACACCTTGGGGTTGAGTGTTACTACAAGCAAATAATAAGGGAAACATAAGCAAACCAAACATCGTCATCAACACCTTCTTCACTTTATTCATAGAAGAGCCTCCTTTTATTTTTATACTTTTTTGTCGTATAAATAATACTCCTATCATCCTTGTTTGTCAAGAAAAACTGTATTTTATTTCATTAAAATCAAGAAAAAATTTATTATATGATATATTTTTACACACAATAAGCTTATTTATACTATTTGAGTTTTAAAACAATTTGAAGAATTTAGTCGAAATTATACAAACAGAGCATTGCTGAGAAGATCGTTACGCTTTTTGTTATAGAGAAACAAAAAAGAGCCCTAAAGGACTCTTTTATTCTTAATACCAACCGTTGTTAAGCCAGAAGTTCTTGGCAGCTGTCCATGAACCGTAACGTCCTGCAACGTAGGCATCTGCTACACGTTCTTGGTTTTCAGCTGAGTAGTCACCGTTCAAGTATGAATCTGTCAATTGGTAACGTCCGATGTATTGGCCGTTTGTAGCTGTGTAACTACCACCTGATTCTTTTTGAGCGATCCATTCTTTGGCTTCTGCTTCAGAACCACTTACAGTAGAAGCTGCTGCAGTGTTGCTTTCTGCTGCTGGTGCTTCATAAGTTGTAGTTGCAGCTGGAGCTTCTTCAACTGTTTCTGTAGCTACTGGAGCTGTTTCTTCCATTGTTGCAGCTGGAGCTGCAGTAGAAGCTGTCCCTTCGATAACCAAAACTTGGTCAACATAGATAAGGTGAATATCTTTGATGTTGTTTTTTGCCGCCAATTTTTCAGCAGTCGTGTTGTACTTCTCAGCGATTTCTGAAAGAGTATCACCTGATTTAACAGTGTAAGTTACAGTTTCTTGTGCAGATGCAAGAGCTGGGGAAAAGAAAGCAAGCAAAGCTGCTACTCCTGCGATAGTTGTTTTGATTTTTTTAGTTGTTAATGACATATCTAAAAATTCTCCTTCCATTGAATATATCTATGATACCTTTTAAATGTTACCGTTGTTTAACGGTTATATGTAGAAATATTACAAAAATGTTTTATATTTACCGTTTTAAGGAGGTTTTTGTCACAAAAGACCTTATTTTATACCATCTTTAATCATTTTGAACTTTTGATAAGGGAAATAAGCGCAGTGGTCCATTCTTTGATATAATAGTTATAAGAATCTTTGTAAGGGGAAACAGATGCACTCACTTCGTTTTCAATCTGTCTTTGACATTATCGGACCAGTTATGATTGGCCCATCAAGTAGCCATACTGCTGGAGCTGTTCGTATTGGAAAAATCGTCTCCTCCATCTTTGACGATACGCCGACAGAAGTCGAATTCCAATTATTTAATTCATTTGCCAAGACCTACCGTGGTCATGGAACTGACCTTGCTCTCGTCGCTGGTATTTTAGGTATGGATACGGACAATCCCGACATTCCAAATAGCCTTGAGATTGCCCATAAACGTGGTATCAAGATTGTCTGGACCATTCAGAAAGATAGCAACGCTCCTCATCCTAATACCACTAAAATTACTGTGAAGAATGAACACAAATCCATCAGTGTGACAGGAATTTCCATCGGTGGAGGAAATATCCAAGTTACGGAACTTAACGGCTTTGCTGTCTCTCTCAACATGAACACACCGACCATCATCATCGTGCATCAAGATGTTCCAGGTATGATTGCCCATGTTACTGAAGCCCTCTCTCGTTTCGATATCAACATCGCGCAGATGAATGTGACTAGGGAAAAAGCTGGAGAAAAAGCCATTATGATTATCGAAGTCGATAGTCGAAGTTGCGAAGAGGCGATTGAAGAAATCCGAAAAATCCCTCATCTCCACAATGTCAATTTCTTTAAGTAGGAGGAAACATGTTTTATTCTATCAAAGAATTGGTCGAGCAGGCGGATCTAGACTTCCAAGGAAATGTCGCCGAACTCATGATTGCGACAGAATATCAACTAACCGGTCGGGAACGGCCAGAAGTTCTCCTCCTCATGGAACGCAATCTAGAAGTCATGAAAGCCTCTGTCGAGCTCGGCCTCAGTGAAAACAAATCCCGTAGTGGCCTAACAGGCGGAGATGCGGCCAAACTAGACCGCCATCTCAAAAGTGGCAAGGCCTTGTCAGACTTTACCATCCTATCAGCAGCCCGAAATGCCATTGCGGTCAATGAACACAATGCGAAGATGGGCTTGGTCTGCGCCACCCCAACCGCAGGAAGTGCCGGCTGTCTGCCAGCCGTTCTCACTGCTGCTATCCAAAAACTTGACCTTAGTCACGAAGAACAGCTGGATTTCCTCTTTGCTGCGGGTGCCTTTGGACTAGTCATCGCAAACAACGCTTCTATCTCAGGTGCTGAAGGTGGCTGCCAGGCCGAAGTCGGATCTGCCTCTGCCATGAGTGCCGCAGCCTTGACCTTGGCTGCAGGTGGAAGCCCCTATCAAGCTAGCCAAGCCATTGCCTTTGTCATTAAAAATATGCTGGGCCTCATCTGCGACCCCGTCGCTGGTTTGGTTGAAGTTCCCTGTGTCAAGCGCAATGCCATGGGAGCCAGCTTTGCCTTTATCGCAGCAGACATGGCCTTGGCAGGTATCGAGTCTAAGATCCCTGTTGACGAAGTCATCGATGCCATGTACCAAGTTGGATCAAGCCTCCCAACTGCCTTTCGTGAAACGGCTGAGGGTGGACTCGCCGCCACACCTACTGGTCGCCGCCTACAAAAAGAAATCTTCGGAGAATAAGCTTATCTATATCTATTAGGAGAAACTATGCCCTCTATCTCAGCAATCTTTTTTGATCTCGACGGAACCCTGGTTGACAGTTCTATCGGGATCCACAATGCTTTTACCCATACCTTTAAAGAGCTAGGAGTACCTAGCCCTGATGCCAAAACCATTCGTGGTTTTATGGGACCGCCACTTGAAAGTAGTTTTGCAACGTGTCTTCCCAAGGAACAAATCTCGGAAGCTGTGCAGATATACCGCTCTTACTACAAGGAAAAAGGGATCCACGAAGCCCAACTCTTCCCCCGAATAACGGAATTACTCCAAGAGCTTTCGCAAAACTACCCTCTCTATATCACTACAACAAAGAATACTCCTACTGCTCATGATATGACTAAAAATCTGGGAATCCATCATTTCTTTGATGGCATTTACGGCTCTAGTCCTGAAACGCCACACAAGGCAGATGTCATCCGTTACGCCTTGCAAACGCATCAACTTCCTGCAGACCAAGTCCTTATCATCGGAGACACCAAGTTTGATATGATTGGAGCCCAAGAAACTAGCATTAAAAAGTTCGCTGTTACTTGGGGATTTGGAGAAGAGGCTGATTTACTCAGCTATCAACCTGACTGGATTGCCCATACCATTGACGATATCATTAAGCAACTATAAATAATACAACGATTTGAAATTACAGAGTAAAAAGGCCAAGGTCCTGTACAAACAGAACCTTGGCCTTCTATTTATAATTAATTGGTTGGACACTCTTACTCAACGTGGGTTGTCTCATTTGCAAAGGAAATAATCGCTTCTTTGAGCTCATCTCCGCTGAGTGAACGGAACTCTTCAATCTTTTGATCAATGGCTTCTAGAGGCATGACGTTAACCTTACCAACGAAAATCTTATCCATGACTTGGTTATCAACCAATTCGGTCGAAACCAAGAGTTCTTCGTAAAGTTTTTCGCCTGGACGAATACCGACTTCAACGATTGGAATTTCACTTTCTGTGTGCCCGCTTAGAAGGACCATTTTCTTAGCCAAGTCATAGATCTTGACCGGTTTGCCCATATCAAGGATAAAGACTTCTCCGTCCTTAGCATAAGCACCAGCATGGATGACCAGACGGCTAGCCTCTGGAATGGTCATGAAGTAACGTGTCATACGGAAGTCTGTCACCGTTACAGGACCGCCTTCAGCAATCTGACGTTCAAAGACAGGAATCACACTACCACGGCTACCGAGAACATTCCCAAAACGAACTGCACAGTAGGTTGATTTGCTACGTTGGTTAAAGCCAGTGACAATCAACTCTGCCACGCGCTTAGTCGCACCCATAACATTCGGTGGATTGACCGCCTTGTCAGTCGAAATCATGACCATCTTAGGTACTTTGGCCTCATCAACAGCCTTGGCAACATTGTAGGTCCCGAGGATATTGTTCTTGAAGGCTTCTTTTGGATTGCGTTCCATCATTGGAACATGTTTGTGGGCTGCAGCATGGTAGATGATAGCTGGTCTGTACTGTTCAAACACTTGTAAAAGACGATCATAATCCTGAATATCTGCAATGACAGGAACATAATCAATCCCTTGGAATTTACGAATCAACTCATGATAAATAAGGTAGATTGAATTTTCACCATGTCCAAGCAAGACGATACGCTCTGGGTTGAAGCGGCTAATCTGGCGACAAATCTCCGAACCAATCGAACCACCGGCTCCTGTCACCAAGATGGTCTTACCTGTAATTTCTGCACCCAGACGTGATTCGTCAAGGCGAATTTCCTGACGGCCCAAAAGGTCTGTGATATCAATTTTTTGGAAACCACTACCTGATTGATGTAATCCTTGAACAACTGTCTCAACTTTAGGCATCTTGTAACATTTGACACCTAGTTTATTACACATCTGCAAGATACGTTCATACTCTGATGGATCAAGCGAAGGGATTGCTACGATAACACGCTCGATTTGGTGACGTTTGGCCAATTCAGGTAGATTGTCATAAGAGCCTAGAACTGGGATTCCACCTAGTTTTTGCCCTTTTTTCTTTTCATCGTTGTCCAAAATCCCCACTATCTCAAGCTCACTGGTTGGATGTTGGTAGCTATTCATAAAGAGGGCACCACCATCTCCCGCACCAATCAAGAAGGTACGACGATGCTCTCCATCTCCACTACCCTTTTTACGTTTGGAATAAATCAACTGCCAGGTGATGCGAGGAAGCAAGATGAGGAAGGTACTCAACAAAATGAAGAGCACGATGAAACGAATAGAAAATAATGGAAGAAAGGCATAGCAGATTCCATAAGAAAGAACACTGCTGAGAGTCACTCCAAAAAAGATTTTCATAAAATCCGTAATCTTACTGTAGCGACTAATACTAGCATTCAGCCCCCAAAATGCAATTATGATTTGATAGAGAAGGAAGGATAAAAGAGTGTAGATCACATAGTCCACAGGCGCAGGATTTATAAGGCCATAAAACAAGATATAAGATACGATGATGGAAACCACCATACTCAGAATATCAAATATCCCCCAAAATACTTGTTTTTGCTGTTTATTTAAAATTTCAACCAGATCAATCACGTAATCTGTTAGTTTTTTATTCATAGGAATTTACTCCCCCTTAAAAGAGTCAGATGATACTATTGTTATGATAACCCGAATCGTTCAATCTATCAGGTCTTACTTGCTCTTTCTTAAAAGTTTGACAAAGATAAACTGACGTACAAAACCTGGACAAAGTGCAACAATGGTCTGAATGAACATACTTTTAGCATATTCCATGTAAGAAATTTGCCCTCGCTCAAGCATCCGTTGGCGAGCTTGACGATAGAATTTAAGGTAACGCAAGCCACCTCGACGCTCAAACATCCCGGCACCTACACGAACCTTACACAAGATTTGATCTAGGTTGCCAGTCTTGGCACCTGCCGTAATCATATTGAGCCAAAGGAGATCATCCTCCATGTAAAGCCCGTCTTCGTAGTTGCCCGCTTTGAGAACCATGTCCTTTTTGAACATGACTGTCATATGGTTAAAAGCACTTCTCATTCTCTGATAAGCCACAATGTCTGCGTGCTGAGTTGGAACACGACGATAAGACACAATCTCATCTGGATTGTCAATAAACTCTGCAATCTGCCCACCTAAGAGATCGAGATTTTCTTTCTCCATTAGTTGAAGCTGTTTCTCAAAACGATCCGGAACGGCTAAATCATCCGTATCCATGCGAGCGATGATATCATACTGACACTGTAAAACACCGTTTCGAAGAGCCAAGCCTAAACCTTGATTTTGCTCTAAGGGGCACCGTTTCACTGGAATGTCTGACTGAGCTTCCACTTCATCTAGCACCTGATAGAGCTCAGGCGTGAGGGGCCCATCCTCAACAAGAACAAGTTCACTCGGTTTCAAGGTTTGATTTTGAACACTTTTGATAGCATCTCTCAAAAACGTCGGGGTTTCCTTTACATAGACCGACATCAAGACGCTGATTTTTTGCTTTTCAGGCACCGTTTTTCTCCAATATATAGATTTCCTTCCACTATTTTATCACAAATTTTCTCACTTTCCTATTTTTATATCAAATCAAGGAAAATTCTAGTAAAGAAATGTATCTCCTTTCACTCTATTCTCGCTTAAATCAATCGAACTTTCTTAGCTGTCATTACTTGACATTATAAGGAAAAAAACTTAAAATAAGCTGTTATTAAAATCATCCTATCGAGGTTTTTATGAAAAAACAATCACTCTTTTTTGTTCTAGGAATTGTCTTAATCGGGACCGTTTTACGCTCTCCTTTCACTGCTCTTCCAACCATTTTAGGAGATATCGCTCAGGGACTAGGAGTTGAGGTTAGTTCTCTTGGAATTTTAACCAGTCTCCCTCTCTTGATGTTTGCTCTTTTCTCTGCTTTTGCGAGCCGCTTGGCACAAAAAATCGGGTTGGAACATCTCTTTACTTACTGTCTCCTCCTCTTAACTGTTGGCTCTGTCATTCGTATTTTCAATCTTCCCCTTCTCTATCTAGGAACTCTGATCATCGGAGCGAGCATCGCCATTTTCAATGTACTCCTCCCAAGTATGATCCAGGCAAATCAGCCTCAAAAGATCAGTCTCCTAACAACGCTCTATGTCACCGCCATGGGGGTTTCAACTGCCATCGCTTCTTATCTTTCGGTCCCTATCACCCAAGCTAGTTCTTGGAAGGGACTGATCCTCGTTCTCAGCTTTCTCTGTCTGGTTACTCTGCTAATCTGGTTGCCAAATCATCGCCACAACCACTACCTAGAAGCCCAAAAAGAAAAGCAAGTCAAAGAAAACATTCTAAAAAGTAAAGATGTCTGGGCCATCATTATCTTTGGCGGGCTTCAGTCCTTGCTCTTTTATACAAGTATGACCTGGTTGCCAACGATTGCCATTAGTGCTGGTCTTTCTAATAAGGATGCGGCTCTCCTAGCTTCTATCTTCTCGCTGATCAGCATTCCTTTTTCAATGACTGTTCCAAGTCTGACAACTCATCTGTCAGACGGCCACCGTCGAATCATGCTAACAATTATCTCTATCGCTGGGATGACAGGAATTGCCATGCTCTTGTATCCAAGTAGCAGTTTCCTCTACTGGTTAGTCGTCCACCTCTTGATTGGAACGGCCTGCAGCGCCCTCTTCCCCTACCTCATGGTTTGCTTTTCTCTTAAAACCAGTTCTCCGGAAAAGACAGCTCAGCTATCAGGACTAGCGCAAACAGGAGGCTACATCTTAGCAGCTTTTGGACCTGCCTTGTTTGGTTATAGTTTTGAACTTTTCCAATCTTGGATCCCAGCTGTCCTTGCCCTTCTAGTCATCGATATCATCATGACCGTCTCACTCTTTATGGTGGATCGGGCTGACAACATCCTTTAAACTTCTAGTTTATACTAGGAGTTTTTTTATATATAAAATTTTTACACATATTTCTTGACAGGGCTTTCAACTTGAGATACAATATATTTGAAAAGAGTATATATAAAATTTTTATATAATATAAAGGAGGTTTCCCATGTACTTCCCAACATCCTCTGCCTTGATTGAGTTTCTCATCTTGGCTGTACTGGAGCAGGGGGATTCTTATGGTTATGAGATTAGCCAAACCATTAAACTCATCGCCAATATCAAAGAATCCACGCTCTATCCCATTCTCAAAAAATTGGAAGCCAGTGGCTTTCTAACCACCTACTCTAGAGAGTTTCAGGGGCGTATGCGCAAATACTACTCCTTGACCAATCGGGGCGTAGAGCAGCTCGTTACTCTAAAGGAAGAGTGGACGCTCTATACCGACACCGTCAACGGCATCATAGAAGGGAGTATCCGCCATGACAAGAACTGACTATCTGACTCAGTTAGAAACCTATCTCCATAAACTACCTGAAGCTGACCGCATCGAAGCCATGGACTACTTTAAGGAACTATTTGACGATGCAGGTCCAGAGGGCGAAGAGGAACTCATTGCCAGTCTAGAAACACCAAAAGAAGCTGCCCATGATATTCTCACTAATCTTCTCGATAAAAAGGTCAATGAGGCACCTGCTCAAAAGAATGACCGCCAACTGCTACACATTGCCCTCTTGGCCCTGCTAGTAGCTCCTATCGGAATTCCGGTCGGGATCGGCATCCTCATGGCCATCATCGGTATTTTTATCGCAGCTGTCTCCGTCATTTTAGCCTTCTTTACCGTCTCTGTAACGGGTATCCTGCTAGGTGGACTCTTTATCGTAGAGAGCTTTAGTGTCCTAGTCGAAGCCAAATCTGCCTTTATCTTGATTTTTGGGGCTGGTTTGCTTTCTATCGGCGCTTCTTCTCTTGTTCTACTGGGAATCTCCTATGTAGCTCGTTTCTTTGGCCTCCTGGTCGTCCGCTTGGTGCAATGGCTTCTTAAAAAAGGAAAGAGAGGTGACAGACATGCGTAAATTGACAAAAGGATTTCTCATCTTTGGTGTGGTTTCCACGATCCTTGGTTTTATCATGATTATTGTAGGTGCCCAGTCCAATGGTATTCAAAGTTTACTTGCTATGTCAAAAGACCCCGTCTATGACAATCGTATCGAAGAAGTGACCTTTGGAAATGAAGTGGAAAAACTTGATTTAGCCCTTGAGGAACACAGCCTGACCATCACAGAATCTGTAGATGACAAGATCCACATCACCTATCATCCTTCCGTGTCTGGTCGTCACGATCTGACTACTGGCATGAGTGACAAAACACTGAGCGTCACTGACAAACAAACCTCCCAACATCGCTTTCTAGGTTCAGGAATTAAAGGCCTACTTCGTATTGCCAGCAGTTATTCTCACCGCTTTGACGAAGTCATTCTCTCCCTCCCTAAAGGAAGAAAGCTGCAAGCTATCACCGTCTCAGCCAATCGTGGACAGACCACTATCCGGCAAGCCAACCTTGAAAATGCGACAATTAAAACAAAAGGCTATCTTTTAAGGATAACAGAAAGCTCTATCAAAAACAGTACACTAACGACACCTCGTATTATCAATATCTTTGATACCGAATTGACAGATAGCCAGGTCAAGACCGAAGAGGAACACATCTATGCTGAAAATATCAAGGTCCGTGGTAAGGTTGAGCTAGACTCTCATAACGACTTAAGACTCTTTCTTTCTAAGGCAGAATTCGATCGTATCAATCTAGACATTTCTTCTCAGCATGGCGGTATTTATCGTAATGCACAAAGAGAACACCCTAGACAAAAAGAGAATGAACTTGCCAACCCCTACAAGACAGACAAAGCAGATGTTAAGGATATGCTCATTATAAAAGCCAATCAGGATATCTACCTCCCCAAGGAAGAAGAGTACTCTGCTCCACCTAGAAATCATTGACAAAAACGCTTTCATCTGCTAGTCTAAAGATAGAAAACGACCATAAAAAAGGAGGTTCCACCATGACACAAGAATGGTTTGAAAGCGCCGATCTTGAGAAGAAATCAGCTCAGACGAAATCGGAAATCCAGCACGACCAACCAGAGACTTCGGAAACTGTGGAGACTGAACCACAAGTAAGCCAAGAAACTCCTATCTCACCTAAAGAGTCGGAAAGGCATGAGGAGGAAACTCCCGAAACGATAGAAGAAGCCCAAACCGAGGAAGAGGGAGAAGGGAAGGAGGAAGAGGAGCACAAGCAAGAAAACCCTGCAAAAGAGAAAAGTATCCTCAGCAAGGCTTTAGAAAGCCCCTATATCCCAGATATTGACCCTCGTAAAACTGCCCGATTCAAAGAAGAAATCGCACTATTTTGGTCTTGGCTGCTGGATGCTATCCAAGAACCAACTACCAGCAAGACTACGGACCAAAAGCATCGTTACAGTGTCTTTGCCCTACTCACCTTGCTGTCTTCTATTAATCTTTTCTTTAGTATCTATCATATCAAGCACCTCTACTATGGCTATATGATTTCTATTGCTAATGGTTCTCCCAACCAGCTTCCTCCTTTAGATCTCTTTGCTGGGCTTTCGATTCTGGTCGCTAGCGCTCTATTTTACTTTTCCATCATTTTGGGAGGCTTTACTGTCCGACGTGTGCTGGATCAGGAGAGTGACTTCACATTCCAAGAAGCCTTTGATCGGTATAGCAGACTCTTTGCTATCCCACTTGTCCTAACAGCTCTAGCAAGTTTCTTTGCACTCTTTGGTGGCTTACGATTTGCTGGCATCCTCACTCTTCTAAGTATGACCATCTTTGCCCTCGGCAATCTCTTTGTGATTAGCAAGCCAAGTAAGACCAGCAGCCTCGACCTATTTTATCGTTTCCTGCTAGCTGTCTTACTTGATGGTGCTATTCTCTTACCCTTCTTCATTGCAGAGCTCGCGCTGACAGTAGACTACCTTCGCATCATGACATTCTTTTAACCAAAATCCCTGCCATTTATTAATGACAGGGATTTTTATTCTTACTCTTTTTTGAACAATGTCTACTCGATGGTTGCCAATCCTTCAAAATCTTGTCCAAGGATGGGTTGAACTTCTAATTGATTGGCATCTAATTGCTGGTAAAATGCTTCTGGTAGTGACTCTAGGAATTTTACATAATCCAAGCGAGCAATGACTTCATAGTCTTCTGCTTTTGAGCCATCACCAGAAATCTTCACTAGGTCAATCTCCCAAAAAAGCTCCTTTCCTGCCAGCTGCTCGGTATAAGGAGCTGGTACAAAGGGTTTCTTTGGCAAAATTGTCTTGACTCCCTGGGCTAGGTGGTAGATACCGTGCACCTTACCTTGGGCATCTGGGTAAAATTTCACATTGGCAAGGTAGGCATCAGATCCTTGAACCTTCTTGACCAACTCTTCAAAACGTGCCAATCCATCCTCATCCAAAAAGCTCTCGAGGTATTCCTTGTTGAGATAGATAGGGGACAAGAGTCCTTGGCAATATACTAAACGAACTGCCTTATCCGCTAAATATTGCTTGACCGTTTCTCGGAAATAAGTTTCAAAGTCAAAGTCTTCTAGCCCTTCTACCACTTGCCCCAACTTGTTTGATAGGGCTTGGAGGAGAGCTTCTACAATCTCCCAGTCTGCTCTGGTAAGGAAGTCTGGAATCACCACTTGATAACCTTTTCGACTATCCGCATAGTTGACTTTGAAAAGAAATTGCGATTGACCTACAATCCCACACTCCATGTATTCGAGACCATTGAGGGGCTGACGGAGATAGACTGCATCATAACTATGCGACTCCAAGCCCTCCACCAAGGCCAAGATAGACTTGGCAGTCAAGACCTCCTGTTGTCCTAGAATGCTTTCTTTATTTGGGATAAAAAATGTTTTCGCCATAATCGGCCTCCTTTGAAATCGTTTACACATAGTATAACCTATTTTCTTGAAAGATACAGAAACAAATTTTAGATTTTTAGATAAAAAGCATAGAAAAACAGCCCCTGAGGAGCTGTTTGCTTTATACTGTAGCGACTTGATCCAAGCTTTCACCGATAGCTGCTAGGCGCTCGATTACTTCTGCTTGTGTCAATTCATTTTCTGAAACATAGCGGTTGCGTGGGTGAACACGGCACTCGTGTGAGCATCCACGAAGGTACTTGTCTTCATTTTCTTCTGATGTTAGGATACGACGGTTACAGAAGGGATTTCCACAGTTGACATAGCGTTCACATGGTGTTCCATCAAACCAGTCTTTCCCTACGATGGTTGGGTTAACATGGTTGACATCGACTGCGATACGCTCGTCAAAGACGTACA
This sequence comes from Streptococcus mitis, assembly GCF_003942795.1. GTDB lineage: Bacteria > Bacillota > Bacilli > Lactobacillales > Streptococcaceae > Streptococcus > Streptococcus mitis_BJ. The sequence continues at coordinate 112,439 of NZ_RJNY01000004.1, read as the reverse complement.
TTTTCCCATCCCAAAGCTCACCTTGAACTTCTGGGTCTTTACCATAAGTTGCGATTCCTCCGTGCAATTGGCCGACATCTTTGTAGCCTTCACGAACCATCCAACCTGAGAATTTCTCACAGCGAACGCCACCTGTACAGTAAACCACGACACGCTTGTCCATGAATTTTTCCTTGTTGTCACGAACCCATTGTGGCAACTCACGGAAGTTGCGGATGTCTGGACGGATAGCCCCACGGAAGTGTCCTAGATCGTACTCATAATCGTTACGTGTGTCAAGAACCACTGTATCTTCGTCAAGAAGGGCTTCTTTGAACTCTTTCGGAGACAAGTAAGCACCCGTTGTTTCAAGTGGGTTGATGTCATTGTCAAAATCGTTGTCTTCCAAACCAAGGTGGACAATTTCTTTCTTGTAGCGAACAAACATCTTCTTGAAGGCCTGTTCACTTTCTTCATCAATCTTGAACCAGAGGTCTTCCATTCCTGGGAGGCTGTGAACGTAGTCCATGTATTTTTGAGTTGTTTCGTAGTCACCTGAAACGGTTCCGTTAATTCCCTCGTCAGCGACTAGGATACGGCCTTTGAGACCGATTGATTTACAGAAAGCCAAGTGATCTGCCGCAAATTGCTCTGCGTTTTCAATTGGAGTATAAAGGTAGTAAAGTAAGACACGAATATCTTTTGCCATAAGATTTGTTCTCTTTTCTATTCTTAAATTTTCAGAATTTTTCATTCAACTATTCTAGTATACCCACTTGAGAAAACGAATGCAATTTATTTGACCGGAAATTATATAGAGAGACCTATCCCTGCACTTCATCAGTAACCATACCGAATAACAGATAATTCTCTCAATTTTTTGATCTGCTCGGCTTGACTTTCTGACAAACCCAGCTTGTTGTCAATTAATACACGTGAGATATCAACGTTCATTTGGCTTAGAATAAATGGAGTAGAAGTCCCATCATCCTCTAATCGTTTTTTATAAATCACTAACTGATTTTTCAGGGGAGCAAGTTGAGGCGCAGCCTTTATATCTTCCAATAGATAATCAATGATGGTCATCGCTTCACAACGTCTTTCACTTCCTCCAGCAAACCATTTTAATGGTGTCATACTCATTTCCCTCCTGAAATTCGCTTATAAATTGAAACACTATAATTCCTAACTCTCATGCTAATATTTTACCCAAACACCCTATGTAAAAAAGTCAGCAAAAATGGTAATGTCGCTACAATATTATTGATCACATGCACCGCATAGGATGGATAAATGCTCTTGGTATAGCGGGTCAAACCAGCAAAGATGATTCCAGATGTTGTAAAAACGAAAATATCTAACAGACTAGGCAGACTTGAAAAATGAGGAAGAGCAAACAAAATGGAAGGAAGAAGCAAATCAAGGCCAAATCGCGAATGTTTAAAGAAAGCATGTTGCAACAAACCCCTATAGATCAATTCTTCCATCAGTGGAACCAGAAAGAACAGGGCTATATAGATACTTAGCTCTGCAAAGTTAGTCCCACTAAAACCAATCAGTACAGCCCAACCTTCAGCAGTTGACTGGACATGTTTAGCTGTCTGAACGTTAAAAGAGATCTGGAGCACTACCACTAATACTGTCAAAATCGAATACCAAAGCCATTTTTTTCTTGGAATGCGAAAGAGATAACCATGGCCTGTCTTAACCAGAATCCAAATCATGACTCCGATAAATAGCAAACTCAAGATATTTTGAATCCAGAAGATATTTCCTACCTGAGAAGAAAATTGCCAATAGTTTTGGACAATAAGCGTCAGCTGAGAAAGGCCAAATACGAAAAATAGGTAAGAGAAGACAGCACTCATTTTGAAAAGAAGACGATATTTTTTCATAATAAATCCCCTATAGATGTATGTGTATCACATCGCATAAACCCTCAGAACCACTGTTTTCATTTTTACATCCTAAAAATCACTACCTCCCTTAGAGAACTAAGGAAGGCAGTGATCACATTTTTAGGAATTAGGAATGAATACACGAAATCAATCAATCTTATGATTTTTTGTTTTTCAAGAATTCATCGTATTGTTTTTGCATTTCGTTCAATACTTTTTCGTAGGCACCTTCAGATTTCAATTTTTCCATCAATTCTGGGATTGCTTTATCTGGGTCTACAGTACCAGTGTTGATAGCTGTATCGAATTGTTGCATTGTGTTCGAAATTGCTGAGATTTCAGATTTCACACTGTCAGTGTTAAAGATGAATCCAAGTGCTGGAGATTCTTTAGCTTCTGCCAATTGTTTCTTAGAATCTTCGATTTGTTGGTCTGTAACGTTTTCGTTGATGTAAAGGATCCAGTTGTTACCAGTGTTCCATCCACCCATGTGAGTGTTTCCTTTGTATCCATCAAGGACACGAATACGATTTTCTTTACCTTCAATTTTTTCCCAGTTCTTACCTTCTGGACCATAAACAAGACCGTTCAAGAGTTCTGCGTTCGTGTTCAAGAGGTTCAACACTTCCATTGATTTTTCTTTGTTCTTAGAGTTGTTTGAGATGACAAAGTTAGCAACTTGTGTTGTTTGGTTTTTCTTGATGAGGTTAGTAAATGGTTTGATTTGGATATCTTTGTTTGCAACACGTGAGAGCAAGCTGTTACCGTAGTCAGCTGGTCCTACTGTTTCTTCACGAACGAACCAAGTATCTTGTTGAAGGTCAAATGAAGTGTCGCTTGTTGCTACGTCTTTTGGAATGTATCCTGCTTCATAGAATTTGTGAAGAGTCTTCAAGTGTTCTTTGAAACGAGGCACTTCGTAACGGTTTACGATCTTAGTAGTATCTCCTTCAAGGTCGATAACAAATGGAAGTCCGTTTGGAACTGGGTAGTCAAAGTTATCAGATGGAATAAAGTTCTTCGTAACCGCAAATGGTACTACGTCTGGAGCTTTTTCTTTGATTTGTTTCAAGACTGGTTCAAGTGTTTCGTATGAAGTGACACCTGAAATATCGATACCATATTTCTCAAGAAGAGCGCCGTTAAAGGCAAAGTTTTGAGATGATGCAACGTTAGCTGCAACTGGTACTGCATAGATCTTACCGTTTACAGTGTTCCCTTTGATGTAAGCTGGGTCAAGTGCTTTGTAAAGCTCTGCTCCTTCTTTCTTGTACAAATCAGTCAAGTCAGCATAAGCACCTTTTTGAGCATTTACGACATAGTTAGACGCAAATGCGATATCATAGTTTTCACCAGATGATGTGATAACAGACATTTTCTTATCATAGTCACCCCATCCAAGGTATTGGATATCCAATTTAGCACCGACTTTTTCTTCGATGATTTTGTTTGCATTTTCTAGCAATTCATCCAAGTTGTCTGGTTTGTCACCGATTTGGTACATTTTGATTACAGGTTTTTCACCTGAAGTAGTATCAGTAGCTTTTTTGTTGTTACCTGTAAGGTTTCCACAAGCAGCAAGGCTTGCAGCCAAAGCGACTACGCTAGCAGATGCAAAAGCATATTTTTTCCAGTTTTTCATGACAAAAACTCCTTTTTTTATTTTTAAACTTATAAACGATTTAATGATTTGTAACTTCAGTCACTAAGATGAAGTTGGGAAGGGAGAAACGGTGTTTCTCAGTATGTGCTATTCTTTCACACCACCGATTGTCAAACCTTTAACAAAGTAGCGTTGGAAGAATGGATAGAGAATCGCGATTGGAAGGGTTGCAACCACAACCATGGCCATACGACCTGTTTCTTTCGGTAGAGCGACTCCCAGTTGACCAGATAGGCCGACTGCTTTTGCGATGTAGTCCATATTTTGCTGGATTTGCATAAGCAAATATTGCAATGGATACAAGTTATCACTCTTGATGTAAAGAAGGGCATTGAACCAGTCGTTCCAGAAACCAAGAGCTGTCAAAAGCGTAATAGTTGCGATACCTGGAAGTGACAATGGCAAACAAATCTGGAAGAAGATCCGAGCTTCACTGGCACCATCGATACGAGCAGATTCGAGAATGGCTTCTGGAATGGTCTTCTTGAAGAAGGAACGCATCAAGATGATGTTGAATGGTGAGAGGAGCATTGGAACAATCAAGGCCCAAACGGTATCACCCAGTTGAAGCAGGCGAGTGACCACGATATAGCCTGGTACCAAACCAGCATTGAACAACATACTAAGAAGAGCGAAAATCGTAAAGAATCTGCGGTACTTAAAGGTTGTACGTGAGATGGCGTAGGCATAAGTGGTTGTAATGAAGACGTTGGTCACTGTTCCGACTACGGTTACAAAAACTGAGATAAAGAGCGCTTGGAGGATCTTATCTTTAAACTGAGCTAGAAACTGGAATCCATCTACACCAAACTTCGAAGGGAAAAAGCTATATCCATACTGGAGGATGCTCTTTTCATCTGTCACCGAAATGATGATAACGAAGATAAAGGGCAGGATACAAGAAAGAGCGATCAAACCAGAGATGATACTAAAGAAGATATCTGCTTTCTTACTGAAGGAGTGAATGCCGACATTATCGATTTTTTCTTTTTTAATTTTCTTTTCTGCCATATTCTCCTCCTTTCTAGAACAAAGCGGAGTTTGGATCGACTCGTCTTGCAAGCAAGTTTGATAGGATAACCAGAATCAAACCGACTACGGATTGGTAAAGACCGGCTGCTGAAGCCATACCGATATCTGCTGTCTGAGTCAAACCATTAAAGACATATACGTCTAAAACATTGGTTACATTGTAAAGCTGACCAGCATTGTGTGGGATTTGATAGAAGAGACCGAAGTCTGCGCGGAAGATATTTCCGACTGCAAGGATGGTCAAAACTGTTACAAGTGGAGTCAACTGAGGAATGGTTACGTTGCGAATGCGTTGCCATTTACTAGCCCCGTCCACTGTTGCTGCTTCATAGTAGGTTGGGTCAATTCCCATGATTGTCGCATAGTACATGACACTGCTATATCCAAAGCCTTTCCAAATACCTAGGAAAAGGAGAAGGTATGGCCAAATGCCTAAGTCAGCGTAGAAGTTGACTTCCTTCATGCCAATGGAGGTTAGGAAATGGTTGAAGACCCCTTTGTCAATGTTTAGGAAGGCATCTGTAAAGAAACTGATGATAACCCATGACAGGAAATAAGGGAACAACATAGACGTTTGGAAAATCTTAACCATTCTCTTAGAGCGAAGCTCGCTGAGGATGATGGCAATCCCTACTGATACAATCAAACCGATAAAGATAAAGCCGAGATTGTAAAGAACGGTATTTCGAGTGATGATAAAGGCATCTTTTGAACTAAACAAGAATCTGAAATTATCTAACCCGACCCATTTACTATTCACAATACTATCTATGAAACCATTACTGGTCATATGGTAGTCTTTAAAAGCAACCACATTCCCAAATACTGGAATGTAAAAGAATAGAATCAACCAGAGTGCCCCTGGTAAAACCATCAAGAGAAAGATCCAGTTATCTCTCAAGGTCTTTGAAAACTTTTTCATACTTTCCTCCCTTTTTATTCCTAAAAACTGATTTCATCGAATTTTTAGGTTTGATAACGATTACATTATTAGTATACTCCTATTTGAAGGCTAGGTTAAACTACTAATTATAGAAAAAACTCCACAAATTATTTTATGTGGAGAAGTTTTTTATAAGAAATAGGTTTCACGAGAAACACTCTGCATACGATAAATGTATTTCCTCTTTACTAATTGAAAACTTGTTCTAATATTGGGTGACGAAACTCGACAAAATGAACATGGGCATTTATGATAGCCCCTGATTCATTTTTATCAATCTCTGGTCTTCCTTCGGTGTGTAAAAGAGCAGGGTTACCATCCTTGTAGCCAAAGAGAATCACCTCTGTCTCTGCTTCATTCACATAGCAAGCTAGGATTTCAAACCGCCCAGAACCTGAACCTGCAATATACCCATACCATTTAAAAGTATAATTCACCCCATCTACTTGTCCAAATTACATTATCTGGTCTGGCACTGCTAGTCCATAGTAGTGACCATATGTTGCTAAGTTAGTTGACTTAAATCTTTCACCTTTACTATCCGAATAGGATTCCATGGCTGTTTTTATCTTGTCTATTAAAGAACTATTATCTGTATCTGGCTCGCTCTCTGTAGTTACACTTGTTTTTAATAGAAATTCCTTAAAACGTTGCGCTAAATCTGTATTCTCAGTCTCTTCAAAATTTGCAGTAGGGATAGTTTCCAGTGTCTTATCGGTATGCAAGACCTGTGCTTGCTCATCCTTCAGCGTAAATAGGTAGAAATGTTTGTCCTGATTGTCATAGTAGGCATCCAAAACCAAGTAATCATAGGCATTGTCACTCGATACTCCAAAAACATTCCATTTGACACTTTTCTGAGAGACAGTTGTTGCTTCTAATTTTTTGATGAGATCATTCTTTTCATCAAAGTTTCTATGCTCTAGTCTATGATAGGGCTGCCCCATAGAAGAAGCCCAACTTGCAAACTCTTCTTCCCACTTTTCGGTGTTGTATTGGATTAGCTTCTGAAAATCTGAGTAGTTCTTCATAATCAAGGCTTGATCAGTCGGATTAGATAACTGGAGTTCTTCCATGGCTGCAAGTGTGGCAGCCATCGGTGATTGAACAGTTGTATCCTTGGATTCTTTTTCGTGCGAAAGAGCTTTTTGATAGGAATCTGCTAAATAGTGAAAATAGTTGGTTGTTTCCTTTGTTTGTTGTTCCCTTGGTATTGACGGACTAGTTACGCCATCCTCTGTCGCTCTGTGGCAGGCAGATAAGACTAGCATACTAGTAGCACCTAGGACTAGTAGTAGCTTTTTCATGGTCATACCTCCAAACTGTCCTTATACTTTCATTATACTCCTTCCCTATCTCCAAATCAAAAAACATCTCCATGTATTTAAAAGGAGATGCTTAACTGTTTGTGATGAATGCCTAAGTCGTATAAATCGTTGAAGCTGTCGCAATGGTGTGCCACTGGTTAGCTGTTGTGGCTGCGAAGTCCTTGTCTGCGTAGAAGTCAGTAAATGGTAAGATTTCCACTTCTAACTCGTCGATGCGGTCAATCTGTCCTGCCAGATAAGCCTCGATGCGGCTTTCTGCGCGTTTGATGCGTTGCAAGAGTCCGCCCATACGGATATCGACCGTATCCAAGCCAAAGACCTTGTTTTCTTTCAGCCATTGGTGGCTAAAGAGGGCATGGAAGTGTTCGATTTGGCTTCTAAGTTTTGGTAATTCTTGTCTTGCGATTTCTTTCAGATTTTCTTTATCACCCGCTTGGTAGGCCTGACGAATGCGTCGTCCCACATCCACTTTACTACTTAAAATCTGGTTCAACTGGGCCTGAGTTTCAAATAGATAAGAGTAGGCACCAGCTTTTTCTTTAATCTCAGCAAGCGTCTCAGCAGCTTGAGCGAAGTGCGGTTTGTCCTGTTCAGGTGTCATGTGTCTATCAAGAATAGGGCAGAGAACATCCTGATAAAATACATAGCGGTTGGGATTGATACCACTGATATTGCCTGGCAGGTCTGGCAAGAGATTAGCTAGGTCAATCTGCATGAAATCCTCAACTGATAGACCTGTATTTGTCTGGAAATGAGTAGATAAACGGTCTAAGTCATTGCGGTAGCTGAGTTCTGCCCAGATTTGCAAGCTTGGTAGGATAGAGAACTGGGCTGTTTCCCCACCGTTATCCCCCCAACCCGTCACGATGACTTCTTTGATGTCATTGGCACGACAGGCTTTATTGGCCTCGATAGCGATGAGACGGCTGAAATGGTTGTTGGGTGTGAAACCGATCCACTTCCAAGCTCCCCCTGCAAAGGCGATATCTTGGCTAATCTTGTGGTGATTGCGGAAATTACGATTGTACTTTTCTTCGCTATCCTGGTAATAATCCCAATAAACCAAGGTTACACGGTCTTTTAGACGGTCTAGGTAGACACGAGTTTCCTCAGGAATTTCCACATCGCGGTCGTACTGGCCATCTGCTGACATGAGTTTGAAGAACATATCACTCCACATTTGGCAGTGGAAACCATACTTATCGGCAATATCCAGCACGCGCTCCAAATGTTGACACATGAGGAGACTACGGTCCACAACACCGTTCAAGATCAGGTAGCGTCCCAAACCAACCAAGTGGGCTTCGTCCATCCCGATATTGACCTTGCGTGTCTGCAGTTTAGACAGAGTAGCAAACATGCCATCAATCAAATCATAAACCTTTTCTTCGCCGATAAGGAGAATATCCTCCACGTCACGAAGTTCCTGCACTTCTTTAACACCCCATTTGACAAAGGCCGACAAGTGGGCCAAGGTCTGGATGCAAGGCACAAAGGTCATGTTAAACTGCTGGGCGTAAGCTTCTATTTCCTGCAACTCCTCAGCCGAATAAGCTCCACGAAAATAACCAAAGTATGGCTGGCCTTCAATCTGGTAGGTGTCTTCCATATAAAGCTCAAAGGTTGAGTAGCCCATGAGAGCCAAGACCTCAATCATCTGCTTGGCAGAGGCGACATTCAAAACTGCATTTCGCGAACAGTCAGCCATGTAGGCTAAATCTTCATAAGCCGCCTTCTCTTCAATCTCTACTTTGTCAGCTTCTGCTAGAGCCGTTGCCAACAAGGACAAGGCGCGGTAAAGTTGGTGAGGTTTGTCATAAGTCAGGTGATAGCGTCCACCCTCACCTTTGATAGAGATAGAGGCTTGGTCAGACTGAGCGACTGCAACTTCCACATCTGGTAAAGAGATATGCTTTGTCAGCAAGTCGATTGCCTGAGTTTGTTTGGGACTAAGCCCTGTAAATCTTACCATTGGTTTTCCTCCTGTAACCAGTTAACAAGGGCACCGTAGAGATTGGCATCTGCATGATAGGTGCAGGCCTGGATAACTGGTGCGACCGTGTATTCTTCGTAGGTCTCGACAAAGTTATTGACAGCCTTCTTGATACCTTGGATAAAGTCTGGGTTTTGACTGATGGAGCCTCCCAGACTAATGACATCTGGATCAATCAGATACTGGATATTGAGCAAGCCTTGAGCCAGATTACGGTTCATACGCTCAATGGCTTCTTGGCAAAGGGCATTGCCTGCTGCAGCTTCTTGGTAAATCTTGCGACCATCCCAGTCAGTCTGACCAGATTTTTCAATCACGTATCGAACCATGTTTCCAGTTGACGCTAGTTGCGACCAGTTGTTAAGCTTTTCAGCTGGTTCAATGGTTGTCATATAACCAAACTCACCACCTAAGCCGTGGCGACCTCGGTGAAGCTTGCCATTGATAATCATGGCACCACCGATCCCTGTCCCAATCACAACACAGGCTGCATTTTCAATCTCTGGGTGAGCCAGCAGTTCACTAAGTCCAACACAGTTGGCATCATTTTCTAGATGGACAGGTAGCTGATGATGAGCCAGCGTCTCATACCAAGAAAAGCCATGAATGTAAGGTACGGCACTGATTCCCTCAATCACACCTGTTTCTTGATTGACCGCGCCTGGAACGCTCATGGCAATGCCCTTATAATCTTTCTCTGCCAAGCATTTGTCTAACCAAGTCAGTAAATCTTCTAGGGTTTCTGGTGTCGGTGTACTTGTCTTATCTAGTATTTTTCCATCAGGAGTCAGACTGGCAAACTTAATCCCAGTCCCTCCGATATCAATGGTTGCAATCGTCATATTTTCACCAAAAAAGGGACGAATCAGTAGTTAATCCTTACTCTTTCGCCCCTCCTTTCTATCTCATAGCATTAGTTATAGAACACTTTAAAACTATTAAATTTCTTCTTTTTTAATCAATTCCGTGCGAATTTCTTGTGGAGCCAATAGTCCTGAATGAACTGGATAAGGTCGCTCAAGTAAGTCCAAAATGGTTTGTTGGTGCTCTGATATACGCACATTTTCTTGACTCATATTGTAGTAACGGAGGACATATCCTTCTTCATTTTCCGCCACTTTAAAGGCTGTTGGGCAAACTTGTGGCAAGCTGAGTGCCGCATGACTCAAGAGGCTACCAGTCGCAGCAACACTTCCTTCTTGTTTAGCAACTTGAAGACCAGTGAATGGTGTTTGGAAGGCTTTGGCACGACGGAAAGCGGAGAAGCGTTCCCCTGCTTGGTGGCATTCGAGAGCAAACTCGACTTCAAACTCACGCAAGCACTGAGCCTCTGGTGTCGGGAAGTAACCCCAGTCACCTAGCTCACCTGAAGCACGAAGGATGGTCACTGCAATGGTATCATCGCCAAGGATTTCATACTCGTGCAATCCTTTATTGGCCACCGTCACTCCTTTTTCATCATCATAAAGGCTGACAAAGGCTTGTTGGTGTTGTGGATTTTCAGGATTTTCCCATGAAGCTGCTGGTTTGTTTGGTCGTGTCACCACCTCATAAATGCTTTCAGAATCATTGCTTGGACGCGTATTATGAGTCTTAACCAAGAGACGGATACGGTGGTCCTTGGCTGTGTTAGTAAAGCGAGTCTTGAAGCGGATTTGAGGATTGTCAACAAAGACAGTCATCTCTGTTTCAAGAAGAATGCTTGTCCATTCATCTGAGCGTCCAGCTTCACGCGTCATAAACTCGATAATGCCTCTTTGTTCCGCATCCAGTTTTTCATCTGCACTTACTGGAATTGTCAATTCATACTTGAGCAAGATCTTGGCAAAACGAGCTGTATTTTCCAAGACCTCATAACCTTTGAGTTCTGCGTAGATAGGCTCTGTTCCTTTTGGTTGGAAATAGATGTACTCATTTCCGATGTCACCACGGTCTTCAAAGCGAAGAACATCTTCATACGCTTCATGAGTTGTCTTGTCGTAAACTGTGATATTTTCATCCACACTGACCGTTACAAATGGTGTATCAATCACTCCGTTTTGGTAAATACCGTCACGATGTTCTTGTTCTCCCTCCAGCAATTGGAAGGTTGTCCAAGAGAGAGGGGCTAGATGAACAGGGACTGTCACGCGCACTTGGCGAGCAATACGAGCTTGGCGGAACTTGTCTTTTGGCAAATCATACTCAAAGTTAGCTCCCAGATCTTCGATTTTCGCTTCTACAGCATGGCCCTCCAAGTCTTCGACACGGTAGTTTGGCAAGGTCAAGGCTGCCATTTTCTTGTAGCCTTCTGTTGGGTGCAATTCCTTGAAATCACAAACCGCCACATCAATCACTGTGCTGACCGTATCAACCTTGTCATGCAAGCCTGTGTTAATGACGGTAAAGAGATGGTCGCTTTGCGCTTCGTGGGTTGCGATTTTGCCCTTCCATTCGTTGAGAAGATTGGTCTTAACAAAGTTTCCAACTTGGTTGACCTTGGCAAAACGTGTCTCCATCTCACGGTGAACCTCGTCCACACTACAGCCACAGATACTATCATGGGGAGCATTTTGTAGAAGGACTTTCCAAGCATAGGTCAACTGGTCCTTATGGTTATGTCCGCCAGTGATGACAGTCAATGGTTCCACTACTTGTTCCAGCAGGTTGCCATTTTCTTGGAAAGCTTGTTTGAGGTAAATGCGTGATGAAGAAGTATTGGCAAGCGTGTACCAGCCGTCTGTTTCCTGACTTGTCAACTCACCTGTAACCGTTGATAACTGCTCTGGTAGAGCACTTTCTACTGCATGGACATAGTCATCAAAAGAACTATGTACAAAGGTTACATCTGGGAAGAGTTCATTGGCCACACGAATGGCTTCGCTCAGATTGCGCTGTACAGGCTGGTGATCACAGCCGTTCATCATCAACCATTGGTTGGTCGAGGCGTAGTCACGCACATCGGACAGTTTTTGTTTCCAAAAGGCCAGGGCTTCATCCTTATCAACTGGGATTTCATTCCCATTACTATACCAGTTGGCAAAGAGGATACCGAGAACGCGACTTCCGTCCGCACCCTGCCAGTACATTTCTGAAAACTGAGAAGTAAACTGCTCATCTTCGAGAACTTGGTTGTCAAATCCAATCGGCTTCACACCACGCCCAAAGGCTGCCACGTGAATGCCTGATTTTTGAAGGATTTGAGGAGCTTGTCCCATATTTCCAAAGGTATCTGGGAAGTAACCAATCTGGGTTGATTTGCCCCATTTTGCACATTCTGCTTGACCAATCAAGGTATTGCGAACATTGGCTTCACTGGAAATCAAGTAATCATCCTGCAAGATGTAAAAAGGACCAATTTTGAGTTTGCCTTGGTCGATATAACGCTGCACCTTGTCACGATTTTCAGGACGAATTTCCAAGTAGTCATCAAGGACAATGGTTTGTCCATCCAAGTGGAAGCTCTTGAACTCAGGATCATTTTCAAAAAGATCAAAAAGATTGTCAAATAATTCCACCAACTGCATGCGGTGGCTTTCAAAAGGTAAGTACCACTCACGGTCCCAGTGACTATGTGAGATAATATGTACAACAACATTTTCCATGAAGTAAAACCTCATTCTAAATTTAAATTTTTATTTCTATCTAACTAAAGAACTGATTAGCTAATATCTAGATAATCCAAGACCAACTCACAGAACATCATGTTGGCCCAAGAGAACCATTCGCGAGAGTAGAGCGTTGGATCATCAACGTGGAAGCTTTCATGCATAACACCTGTTCCACCATCGCAGGCAACGAGCTGATCGAGCAAGAATTTCTTCTCTGCCTTATCTCTTGTTGTCAAGCCCTGGATAGAAAGGGCAATCGGCCAGATATAGCGATAGAAGGTATGGGAACTTCCGAGACCACTAGCATATTCACCTTGGTAGAAATATGGATTTTCAGGGTTCAGAATAGTCCGACGAGTTGCTTGGTAAACCTCATCGTCAATGTCGCAGTAGCCCAGATAAGGCGCAGCCAACAAACTTGGTACATTTGGATCATCCATGATGCTGGCATTTCCCAAACCATCCACTTCAAAGGCGTAAATCTTTTCGCCCTTGCTATTGGTGGTGTAGGCGTAGTTTTCGATTCCTTCTTGGATCTCCGCTTGGAGACCCTTAGCGTCTGCGATAATACTCTCGCTATCAGCCAAGTTTAATTCTGCAAAGATTTCTTGGACATAACCCAAGACTACTACGGCAAACATATTGGACGGAATCAAATAGCTATACTGGCAGCAGTCATCACTCGGGCGGAAAGCTGACCAGGTCATACCTGTCACTGCAAAGTCAGGTCCAAATCCATCATTTACCAAGGTATCTTCCTTGCGGTCTGTATCCCGAACAAAACGATAAGGAGAGTTCTTGTGGTCTTGTTCCACTGTCCAGAGGTGAAGAATTTCCTTGGTCGCTGCGACAAAAGTCTCATCAAACTGACTGGTCTCTCCAGTATCTTGCCAAATGAGATAGGCCAACTGCAAAGGATAGCAAAGCGAGTCCACCTCGTACTTACGCTCCCAAATCCAGCCGTTAAGGTCTGTGTGGTCAGTCTCATGGTGGCCCTTCCAGTTCTCCTCAATGTTAAAGGAATTGGCATAAGGATCCTTGAGAATCAAGATCATCTGACGCTTAACCAAACCTGCAATGGTCTGACGCAAGAGAGAATCTTTTTTAGCCACATGCAGGTAGGGTCTAAGTTGGGCTGTAGAATCCCGAAGCCACATGGCAGGAATATCCCCTGTGAGTACAAAGGTTGAATCATCTTCTAGGATCTCAACCGTATTGTCCAAGGTGTCGGTGTAGCAACGCTCAAAGACATCCACCCACTCCGGATGGTCCTTGGCCCGCTCTGCTACTTGGTCTAGCCATTCTCTAACAATTTCTTTCGAATAAATCATCGTGCAGTTTCCTCTTTCAAACAAGTTTCATGTTCAGTATAAAAAAAAACGCCTCCAAAAGATATACACAAACTAAAGGCGTTTTGAAACAAACTTATGAAAAAAAGTTGGGGCTCTCCCCCAACTTTTCTATTCACTTTTCTATTCTTCTTTTTTAACCTCTATCAAATGATACTCTTTTCTTTGAAGTTCTTCTTTTAACGCTTCAAAATCTTCTCTCCCTCCACCATAGATTGGCCTTATACCCTCCTTAGCGACTAAATTGTCATCTTTCAATTCGTAACCATCGAAACCATAGTACTTGTAACTAACATTTGTAAATAAACTACCTTTACGCGTTACTTTATACACCGTAATTATATCAATGTCAGCACTTGACGTATTTCCTATTCCTGTAGTGATACCAATATAACTACCCTGAGGTTCTAAAGTATAGGTTTCGTTAGTACTATTCTTATTTAGCTCCTTGCTGTATGCATCATTTTTCTTCAATACATCAATTAAATTCTTCACATCTTTCGCATCTTTTAGACCTTCAACTGTTACTTCTACAGTTTTAGAGTCTACCACTTTTCCTTCTGCTTTCAAAGAATCGATACTTACATCTTTCACTTTCAAAGTGACTTTGTCGCCATTTTTCAAGTTTCTTGGACGTCTACCATTTTCAAAATCAAAGTAGGCTTCATCCTTAGAATTTTTAGTGATTGTAATAGTGCCAGAACCGTTAAGTCCAGTGAATGTTACAGGTGTTTCTGTCAACAAGTCAGAAGCTGAAACCTTTTCATATTCTTTAAGATTTTCAACTTTGAAGGTTTTCTTTTCAGCTTTAAATGGTGAGTTTTTTGAGCTTGTTGTTACAGTGAACGTAACTTCGTCCCCATTTTTGAGACCATTTGTTTTGTCAAATTCATAATGGACACTACTAATCATCGCTTCTGCCTGTATCAATTTAGACGCCAACTTGCCATCTCTTGACACCTCTGCGTAAATAATAGGATCTTTTTTAGCCAAACCAGCTGCCTGATCTTTATTAAAGCCTACTTTTTGGTATGCTATTTCTGCTACTTTCTCAGCAATATCTTGACTATTATAAGTCACCGTTCCAGATTCTTCATAACCTGAAAACTCAACTTTGACGTCGCCAATCAAGCTTTTTGGTTGCGACTGGATAACATTGTATCCCACAAATGCCACAATAATAACGGCTACTGCCACAAGAGCTGCAATGATTTCTTTGCGTTTCGCTGCAAACAATCCTTTGGCTTTGTCAACTACTTGTTGAGCTGAAGCCTCAGCTGAAGCTTTTGCATCTTCTTTCTGTTCTGGCTTAGAATCTTTCTCTTCCACCACTTCTTCAGATTGGTCATCTTTTGCTTACTCAGAAGCAGCTTCTCCCACAGTTTCTGGTTCTTGAGTAGCAACTGACTCCACATCCTCTACAGGCATGTTTTCAACCTTCTCTACAGATTCTTCGTTATTCACATTATTTACCGAATCACTCATAAAAAATCCCCTTTTCTTTTTTTATTGCCTCCATTCTAACAAAAGAATAAATATTTGTAAATTATTAACCGAAATTTATAGGGGCATTTACTTTTTAAAATTCGTTTATTGACAATTTCATGTTATACTAAACAAAAACTCCCACAGAAAGCTTTTTTATGAAACCACTACTTGAAACCATCGATACCCGCTTTGGGACTGCTAGCAAGCATGCCTTTTCTCGGGGAAATACCCTGCCATACACAGGCGTGCCTTTTGGGATGAATTATTTTGTGCCCCAGACCAGCGATCAGGAAGGAGCTTGGTTTTTCGATCCACATCTGCCCATCTTTCAGGGGATTCGATTGACCCATCAACCAAGTCCTTGGATTGGCGACTATTCTTGGCTACTCCTAACACCTATCACAGGCCAGATTGGTGGAGACAGTCTCTTTCATCGTCAGTCTTCCTATGACCTAGATAAGGCCTCTTTCCAACCTCATTATCTGAAGATTTTATCCCTGCGCTATCAGATTGAAAGCCAACTGACACCGACTTGCTATGGCGCTTCTATTCGTTTGGAGCAAAAGCAAGGCAAAGCCCTCGCCCTCTATCTTCACGCAGCAGATGAACTGACAGTGGAGCAGGTAGATAAGCGGACTCTGGCCCTCAGACAAGAAGGCAAAACAGAGACCAATAAAAATCCACTGATACTCTTCACCGCCCTACAAATAAACACGGATATTCTTGCTGTCAGCCAAGAAAGCGGAGACTGGCGAATTGACCTCGCAGATAGCCATGCTGAAATCCAACTAGCGACTTCCTTTATTTCTCCTTCTCAAGCGCTGCTTAATCTACCTCAAACGGACTTTGATAGCTGTAAAGCAAGTGCGAAAGCGAACTGGGAAAATCTCCTCCACCGTTTTGATATCGTGGAGACAGGTGAAGCCGACCGGACCTTCTTTAACCACTGCCTCTACAGACTTTTCCTCTTCCCACAGACATTTTATGAGGTGAACGAGTCAGGGCAGACCATCCACATGGATTTGTCTACTGGTACTGTCAAGCCTGGTGTCCTCTTTAGCAACAATGGTTTCTGGGATACCTTCCGCACCACCTTCCCTCTCTTTGCCCTTATTATACCAGAACACTATCACCGCTTTTTAGAAGGTTTCCTCAATAGCTACCGTGATACTGGATTCCTGCCTAAATGGCTAGCTCCAGATGAACGTGGTATGATGCCTGGTACTCTATTGGACGGCATTATCGCAGATAGCGCCTGTAAGGATATGGCTCCCGACTTGGAAGAAGAACTCCTCCAAGCCATGCTGGAGACAGCCACCAAGTCTGACCCTCTTGGCATCAACGGTCGCCACGGTTTAGCTCAATACCAAGAATTAGGTTATCTCTCTACTGACCACCACGAAAGCGTCAGCCACACCCTAGACTACGCCTATAGTGACTTTTGTATCGCCAGCTGTGCCGAAAAACTAGGTCAGAATGACATCGCGGAAACTTATAGAATTTCGTCACAAAATTACCGCCATCTATTTGACACTGCGACGGGCTACATGCTTGCGCGAGATAGCCAAGACAACTTCCGCCCCGACTTCTCTCCTTATAGTTGGGGACGCGACTACGCCGAATGCTCTGCCATTCAAGCGACTTTAGGCATCCTCCACGACATCCCAGGCTTAATCCAACTGATGGGCGGAAAAGAAGCCTTTAGCAATTATCTATTGAAAGCCTGTCAGGATGCTCCACTCTTTGAGACGACTGGCTATGGTTACGAGATTCATGAGATGAGTGAGATGGCTACTGCTCCTTTTGGACAAGTCGCCATTTCCAACCAGCCTAGCTTCCACATCCCTTATCTCTTCCGCTACAGCGACTACACTGACTACACTGCTCTTCTCATCAAGACGCTGCGTCAGAAAGCCTTTCACCCAAGCTGGGAAGCCTATCCTGGCGATGAGGATAATGGCAGTCTCTCTGCTTGGTACATCTGGTCAGCTCTTGGATTCTATCCGACCTGTCCGGGTAAGCCCAGCTATGATCTCGGGGTTCCTCTCTTTGACCACCTCCGTATCTACCTGGCTAAGGAAAATAAATGGCTGGATATCCATGCCGAGCAAAACTACAGCCATTTCAACTTTGTCAAAGAATGCCGATTGGACAATACTACAGTGTCTAGCATCCAACACCAAGACCTTTTAAAAGCTGAGCAACTGACCTTCACTCTCAGCTGGCTACCAAATCACTCATAACCAAAAGAACCTTTGCATCGCGCAAAGGTTCTTCTTTTATGAAACTTGGACTCTAAGTTGGTCAACAAGCTGCCCATCTACCGTCAAATTCAGATAAAAGTCCAAGGTTTTATCTCCTGCAAAATACAAGGTTGGTAGCGTCAGCCTTTTTTCAATCTCACCAACTTGAAACGCAAGGACTTGAATCTCGTCCCGATAGGCGACACCATGCACACCCGTCCCTGGTTGAATTGAAATCTTAGCTTCTAAAGGACTGCTAGATTCTCTGCGCTTAACTGTAAAGTAGACATTTTCTCCCTTGGTCACAGCCAGACTTTTTTCTGAGAACTCTAGTTGCTGAACAGCTTCTTTTTTTGACAAGCTAGGTGTTTTATAAAGTGAAATCTTAGTTAATACTGGCAAATCCTGTGCCTCTGTGATGATGACACGCACCTTCTGAGCCTCTACCATGGATCCTCGCAAAAGGCGTTTATAGCCCACTGTAAATCCTGATCCAAACTCCTGCCAAGCACCATCCAATTCTACCTGAACATGGAAAGCAGCGATGCGTTGCCCTAGTTTCAAATCTTCCCTCAGCTCGATCACATCAAAAGTTTTAGGAATTCCTAAATCAATCTCTAACTGAATTGGCAGTTCTGCATCACTTGCCCAAGAACTAGTCTCTAGTCCATCTGTCAGATGATGACAGGAAAAATCTTCTGATAGAGCTGGACCAGATACCTTGCCTCCCAGAGCCAAATCTTCTTTATAGAGTTCGTCACGATAGGCAGCAAATTCATAGAGGCACTGGATATCCTTCTCATCAAAGAGCCCATCTTTATTAGGTGGAATATTGAGTAAGAGAGGTGTACCCCGCCCTACCGAGTGAAAATAAATCTCGATCAACTCCTCGAGAGACTTAGAATCCTGATCCTCATGGTAAAACCAGCCTGGCCGAAGAGAAACATCTGCCTCGCCGATTGAAAACAGCGTCCCCAAGGGGTCTCCGTGCTGTAGATAATCTAATTCCGCCTCAGTCCCCAACTGGTCTGGCTTGACTTTTTGCCACAAGGGTTCCCCTGCATAGCCTCGTTCATTCCCAATCCAGCGGATACTAGTCCCTTCAGTTGAGAAAATCAAACAATCGCCCTGCAAGTCACGAATGGTTTCAAACCAGGTCTCAAACTTATAGTTGACCTTCTGAGCACCTTCGCCTCGAGCACCATCCATCCACACCTCAGCGAACTTACCGGCATTCCCATAGGCAGGATTTGACAAGATTTCCTTCAATTGAGCCAGATAGTAGGCATTGTAGTCCGCTTCTCGGTCCACGTGATAGAGGGGACTGTGAGCATCCCAAGGAGACAAATACACTCCCATGTCCATGTCAAACTCAGTCGCAGCTTGGGAAACCTCAAGGAGCAAGTCCCCCTTTCCATCCCTCCAAGGGCTAGCCTTGACCGAATAATCTGTATGTGCTGTCGGGTAGAGGACAAAACCATCGTGGTGCTTCACCACCAAAATCAGTTTTTTAAAACCTGTTTCTTTGAGTACCCGAACCCATTCACGCGCATCTAACTTGGTCGGGTTAAAACGCATAGGATCCTCTTGCCCACTTCCCCATTCTTGGTCATAAAAGGTATTGGGGCCAAAATGGATAAAGGCAGCTAGTTCATCCTCTAAATAAGCTAGCTGGGCCTGACTTGGTAATGGCCCATGTGGTTTTATGTTCGTCATCATCTCATATCTCTTTCTCTTGTTCACAAAGTTATCCACAACTTGTGGATAAGAAAACATTCCTAAAAACTAGTCTTTTCAGACTCCAGCTCTTAGAATTGGAAATCTTCCCCCTAAACAGACCTTTGTCAAATAACTTTATACTTAGGTTTCTACTAGTTCTCTAGCGAGTTACTAATGTACGGAACTATTATCAGGATACTTCAACACCATGGATTAGATATCATTCTTCCTCAGACTTATCCACAGATTGTGAATAAACTATTGTTCCGGACTGCTCTCTCCTTGACTATAACAAAAAGCGATAGTAGCGTCAATATGACTAAGATTTCTTCCTAAATCCCCTGAAAAGATTCTATAATTTGTACAATCGTAGCTTTTGCATTCGTCAGCTAGTTAGAAGCAGCCAGTAGAAAATGACTTCTTTACCACATTGTGAGCAGCACAGCTGTGGTACTATAATACCTAACAATCTAATCATTTCTAGCAAAAAATCCCGCAGATTTGCGGGATTCTCTCTTGCATCAATGCGCCAACATTTCTTGGGCGATTTCTTGGCCAGATAGGTTATCTGGATAATAGGTTGGCCAGTTGTCCATCTCTTCAAAGAGGGCTTCTTGGCTGGTGCCCCCAAAGAAGATATGGAAATGTTCTGCCTTGACTGGGGCGATATTGTGATCGCTAAACTGAACATACTTGAATTGTCCAGCATCGGCATCTGTCGCTTCAAAGAGGAAGCGCACACCACGATTGCCTTTCTTATAAGTCAAGATTTTCTTGCCGACATACTTGTAGGTGAATTTCTTTCTTTGGCCACCTTGAACAAATTCCATAGTATTATCCGTAATGTTGATCTTGGTCACATCTGTCTGATAGCCTTTTCTATAGTAGTCCTTGTACTCATCCTTTGTCATCTTGCCAGTCAACTTAGCCTTGTAGTCAAAGACTTGATCAAAAGTTCCATCCTCAAGGAAAGGATAGACCGACTGCCAGTTGCCAATATAGTCACTTAAGGTACGATCTTTGACATCTGCATCCTCAAAGTAACCATTGTGAACTGTCTTGGTGTTTTCTTCCTTTTCTGGCTCAATTTCTGGTCCTTCTTGGTCTGTTGTCTGCTTCAAAGCCTTGAGGTTTTTCTCCATCACGGAGATATAGTCCTCACCAGCCTTGGTTGCTTCTTCTGTCAGACTTTCTAGCGGATTGAGCACATCTAGTTTGACGCCCGTTTCTTTTGAGAGGGTATTGGCGAGGGCTTGTGAGGCATTTTCCTCAAAGTAGATATAAGAAATCTTGTTTTTCTTGATATACTCGGTCAATTCTGCCAAACGTGCTGCTGATGGTTCTGCATCTGGTGAGAGACCTGAGATGGATACTTGCTTGAGACCGTAGTCCAAGGCAAGGTAGTTAAAGGCAGCGTGCTGGGTCACAAAGCTCTTTTGCTTCGCTTGAGACAAGCCATCTGTGTAGGCCTTATCCAATGCTTGCAATTTTTCGATATAGGCAGCCGCATTCTTCTCAAAAGTCTCTTTTTTATCAGGATAATCTGCTGACAAGCTGTCACGGATATGCTCTACTAGTTTAATGGCGCGTGCTGGTGAAAGCCAAACATGAGGATCGTAGTCGTGATGGTGACCCTCGCCGCCATGATCATGCCCTTCCTCTTCTTCCTCACCACCTGGCAAGAGGAGCATATCACCTGTCGCCTTGATAGTTTTCACTTTTTTCTTATCCAAGGATTCTAACAATTTTGGAACCCAAGTTTCCATATTTTCATTTTCATAGACAAAGGTATCTGCGTCTTGGATTTTGGCAACTGCCTTGGCAGACGGTTCGTATTCGTGAGGTTCTGTACCAGCACCAATTAGAAGTTCTACATTAGCAGTATCTCCTGCGACTTGCTTGGTAAATTCATAGACTGGGTAAAAGGTTGTCACGATATTGAGTTTCCCATCTGCCTGTTTTTGATTGGAACAAGCCACTAAAAACAGGGCACATAGACTAGCTAGTAGTAAGCTAATTTTTTTCATTTCATTCTCCTATTTGATAAAACGTTTCAATAGACTGACTAACAAAAAGACAGCTACAAAGATAATGGTGATACTAGCGCTGGCAGGTGTTTCTGCATAGTAGGAAATATAGAGACCTGCCACCATTCCCAAAAAGCCAATAGCGCTGGCTAGTAACATAACGGATTTAAAGTTTTTCCCCAGACGAAGGGCAATACTAGCTGGCAAGACCATAATGGTCGACACCAAAAGGGCTCCTGCTGCTGGAATCATAAGGGAAATAGCTACCCCTGTCACCATGTTAAAGAGGATGGACATAGTACGAACGGGCAAGCCATCCACAAAGGCCGTGTCCTCATCAAAAGTTAGGATATACATTGGTCGCAAGAATAAGAAAGTCAAGAGTAAAACGACCGCAGCAATGGCAAAGAGAAAAATCACCTGCTCCTGGCTAATAGTCACAATCGAACCAAAGAGATATTGGTCCAAACTCATGGAGCTCGAACTTTTCCCCTTACTCATCACGATAAGAGACACTGCAAGCCCTGTAGACATGAGGATGGCAGTTCCGATTTCCATAAAGTTCTTATAGACTGTACGGAGATACTCTAGAAAGACCGCAGCGATCAAAACAATGGCAATGGTTGAAATAGTTGGAGAAATCCCCAAAACCAGACCAAAGGCTACACCTGAAAGTGAGACGTGACTGAGGGTATCACTCATGAGACTCTGACGACGTAAGATAAGGAAGGTCCCAAGAACTGGAGAAAAGAGACTCATGGCAATGACCGCCAAGAAGGCACGCTGCATAAAGTCATAGGATAACAAACTAAGCATGTTCCACCTCCTGGTCGCTTTCGTGAACGTTGAAACAACGCCATGGCGAATCTTGGTTACGCACTAGATGGATATTGCGATCTGCGTAGTCCTTGACCTCCTCAGGGTCATGGGTAATCATCAAAACAGCCTTGCCATGATGGTGGGCACTATGGTGCATGAGTTCGTAAAATTCATTTTTGCTTCCCGCATCCATCCCTGTTGTCGGCTCATCCAAGACAAAAATATCTGGGTCAGAAGCAAACATCCTTGCAATAACTGCTCGTTGCTTTTGCCCCCCAGAGAGGGAACCAATCCGTTTATCACGGTGTTCCCACATACCAACCGAGTCTAGACTGGCCTTGATATGCTCCTCATCGTGGGCATTCAAACGACGGAACCAGCCCTTTCGCGGATAGCGACCCGACTTGACAAATTCATAAACTGTACTTGGAAAACCAGCATTAAAACTGGCAATCTGCTGAGGAAGATAAGCTATCCTAAGCTTTTTACCATGAGTGTTTGTCTTTGAGATGGTTACCTTGCCAAATCTCGGCTGCAAGATGCCCAGACTCGCCTTGATAAGCGTCGTCTTGGCAGCCCCATTTTCACCAGTCAGGGTGACAAACTCCCCACTATCAACACTATAGTTGATATGCTCGAGGACAGGTTCCTTGTCATAATAGAAAGACAAGTCCTCTACTGTAATATACCGCATTATTTGATTTCTCCTACTAAAGCAGTTAAAAACCGCTGGATAACTTCTTGTTCATTTGGAGTAAACTGACTTGCCACTTGTTCATAGGCTAAGAGCGTGTGTTCATGATGATGGTGGTGTTCCTCTGCCACTGGTCGAGCTAGTTCTGTCAGTTGGTAAAAAATCACACGCGCATCTTTTGGATCTCTAGATGTCTCTAACATGCCCTCTTTGACCAAAGACTTGATAGCCTTGGTCACTGCCGCCTGACTGACATTAAGGCGACGGGCCAACTCCGAGTTGGTTAGGGATTCTTCCGATAAGAGCATGAGGATGTGTTCCTGAGTATTGGTCAAGGCTACGTCACTCGTGCAATGCCCGATCAGAATTTCATGCTGGTTCTCAGATCTCAAAATCACCTCGTTTAAAAAGTTATCGATTTCCTGTGCAAGCTGTCTCATGTGTTACTCCTTCCCTATCTATCTTTTTCGTAAAAAATATAGATAGCCACCGATTCTTTACTGGTTAATTATATCATAAACCAAAAAAGAGTCAAGGGAAAAAGGCGTAAAAACGTTTCCCTTGACTCTTCTAGATGTAAAATTTAACCTATTTTTGCTTTGGCTTTCGGCTTGATAAGATACCTGCCAAACCAGCTACCATTCCCATCAAGAGCAAGAAGATGGATTGTTCACTTCCTGTATTTGGGAGGGATTTTTCTGAGACAACTGCTTTCTTGCTAAATTGACCTGCCACCTCATAAGTCAATGGCACATTTGTAGTCGCATCGTTAGCAGCCGCATTCGTTTGAGGCGTTTCTACTGGTAGACTAAAGTTTTTAGAATCCACAGAAATCGTCCGTGAGTTCGGATTAATCTTTTCATACTGGGTCAAATCAGCGGTTTTCAGATACTCTTCAAAGGCTGCATCCATAGATGGGCCTTCTTCACGAGCGCCACCCAACATAGTGTAGCCATCGCCACCCGCAGCTAGAAAATCATTGGTTGCAAGATAGTAGGTTTTTGCGAGGTCTAGGAGATCATAACGACCAGTTGCACGGTTTTTAACCTGGATAGCCAAAACACGTTTACCTGATGGTAGGTTGGTATCATAGTAGACCTTCACACCTGAAACTTGCAAGAAGCCACCACTTGGCTCTAACAATGGTTGGCCGTTCTCATCCAAGACCTTCTTGCCATCCTTATCGACCTGCAAGATAGATCCGAGTGACTTTTCAAACATATCCAATACTTGTTGCCCAGTCACTTGGATTTGTGAGATGGTATTTCCAAATGGAAGAACCGCAATGACATTTCCTTTAGTGATTGGTTTGCCTTTTGCAATGGTTTCACGCAAGCCACCACCATTTGTCACAGCGATGTCTGTCGGATGGCTAAATCCTGTCTGACCGTACTGATAGAGGGAGTCTGCTACGACGTTTCCGAGGTTAGTTTCACGAACCCGAACATTTTCACGATCTCCATTGAGTTCTACAGGGCTGTTTGAAACGACTTCAACAGCATTTTCAGCATCGTATTTTTGTTTAATGTCTTTGACTAGTTTTTCAACTGTTGGATTGGCTGGTAATTTTTTAGCATCAGCAGCCGCAATCAGAGTTGGATTGCCCAAAAGTTGACGTGATTTGTAGGTGATTTTCCCTACATTATGAAGGTAGCTTCCTGTCTGGTTATAGGTAACATTGTTTCCATAAGTCGTTGATTCTACTGTATGAGAGTGACCGTCAATTACTGTTACGCGTTTCCCTTTCAAACGAGGATTTTTAGACAAGGCTTCTGCCAAAGTTGAACCACGCCATTCGACTGGAGTTGTAGTATCCACACCCAAGTGAGCCAGCACAACATAGTGTTTGTAGTCCTTACCTTCTGCACGAGCCTTGGCTTGAACTTCTTCGATGACCTTATTGACTTCAGAGATTGGATCTGTAAAAGTTACTCCTTTAATGTTTTTAGGGTGGGTTTTTGTAGCAGTTTCAGGTGTTGTCACACCGATTACAACAAATTCATCACCTTCCACAGTCTTATCTTTATCAACGATTGTGGAAGCTTCAAAAAGACGGGCTCCATTGACATAGGTATTCGAGCTAAGTAATGGGAATTTCAAGATTTCCTTGTATTTTTTAGCTTCGTCTAAACCAAAATCAAACTCATGATTTCCTACTGCCATGGCATCATACTGCATCTTATTAAGAATTTCAGCACGCGCTTCACCCTTCGTAGAGTTGGAAATCGGCAAACCTTGGAAAGCGTCTCCCGCATCAACAACCAGAGTATTTTGATTTGATTTCGCACGCTCCTGCTCAATGACAGTCGCTAACTTGGCATCACCAATTACTCCCTTTTCCTCTACAATACGACCATGGACATCATTGGTGTGTAAGATAACGCTGTCCTTTTCTTCGCTTTTAGTAGATTCAGCAGGAGCTGACGGAGCTTCTGCAGGTGCAACTGCTTCTGAAGTTGCTGAAGTTTCCGGTACCGCAGGACTCTCAACAGGGGCTAGAGTCTCCGACGTAGCAGGAGTCGCTACAACAGCTGAACTTTCTGCAGGAGTTGTTGCTTCTTCAGCGTAGACTTGTCCAGCTAAAAAGGCTGGGGCTAATAGAGCTGTCGATAAGACAGGTAACAAAGAACATTTATTCATTTTGAAATCCTTTTCTTTTCTTTTTTCCTTTATATTATACGATATTTCTAGAAAATTTGAAACCTTTAACTTATTTTCACCTAAAACATTCGCTATTTAAACAAAAAAAGCTTGGGTTCAAATCCCAAACTTTTAGCTCATTTTATTGGAAATCTTTGATCTTCCCATCATAGGTCGCCCAGTCCTTGCTAAAGAAGCGGTCATTTATCTTGTAGTCTGGAGCTGGTTTCGGATCCGTCAAGAAAGGATTGACAACCTTATCAAAAGCCAGCCAACCCAACCATCCTAGATGAATGGTATCCTTAACAAAATATGGATCCCCTCCATTTTTTGAAAAATCAGCAATATTGGTAAAACCCTGACTTTCTAATTGGTAACGAATTTTCTCCACTGCATGCTGGTACATCTCTTCGCTGAGCCCTGTGTACTCCATCCACTTCTTGTTAACCGGTTGAATGACAAAGAGCACATTGACATTCGACTTAGCAAATTGATTGAGGACCAGCTGCAAATCATTGTACTCAGAGGACTTGAGGAAGTTGTAATTTTTTTGATATCCTTCCCATTTTTTTAAATCCTTTTGAATCTCTCTCGTATAGAAATGATTTTCCATCCCCATATCGTTATTGGTCGTATTTGCCTCTGCGTCCTTACGAACAATTTTTTCTAACTCATCATAAGAAAATTGATCCGGAAGATCTTTTAAATAGTTCTCCACGTGTTCCTTGTACTTGAGTTGTCCTCGAATGGAGAATTGTCCAAAGAGAGCGGATTGTTTTTCGTTGAATCGCGCAAAAATATCAATAGCAACCTGATCAACATCTGATAATTCTTCACCCTTTGACAGTTTTTGAACAATGCCTTTTAATGCAACATTAGGATTCTGCTTTAACAATCGAATAGCCGCATGCTTTGCAGCAATGTCACCAGATTGATTCCCCAAAAAAGCTGTCAATTGGTCACTGTTAAAAAATCTCTGAAACGCTGCGGGTTCATAATCTGTCTCCGTAAACCACTGAGGCGAAATCACAAATACAGCCTGCTTATTCTCTATTTCTGGCAAAATTTGCTGTAGACCAAAATATTGATTTAGAGAGGCTGCTCCTGCTTGACCTAGAAAGTAAGGACGATAGGGACGATGGTATTTTTCCGCTAAAACAGCTGGATGGACACTATCAAATCGAATCCATTCACTGGACCCTAGAAAAGGAATAAAACGCATATTTGGATCCGTAAGAGCCCTTACTTTTTGGCTTCTCTCTTTAAAACTCTCTGCACTAACAGAAGCCGCCGAATATTTCTCCTCCGTCAGATTATGGCTTGTTGTACTTGGATAAAAAAAGATGAGTAGAAGAACCAAAAAGCCAGCAATGAAGATAGGCCCGAAGATCAGCCACAAGCGTTTAAGCATGCTTCAACTCCGTAATACCTTCTACGATTTTATTAGCCGTATTCCAGTCATCACGACCGAACTCCGTCACTGGAACACGAATGTCAAAACGGTTTTCAATCTCAACGATCAATTCAACCGTTCCCATGCTATCCAAGACACCAGCATCAAAAAGATCTTCATCCATCATGTCAGAAACATCTTCCATAAATAACTCATCAATAATTTCAATAACTTCTGATTTGATATCCATTTTTTATATCCTTTTATTTTTTAAACCATAAATCATTCAAAAATCCCGAAAAGATTAAGAATGAAACCATCACGACATGGAAGGTGACAACCATGCCAAGCAACTGAATCCAGCGATTCTCAGGTAAGGAACCCTTTCCAGCTTTTTTCCGTTCTTTATTGAGCGCTTTTTTCTTACGAACCCATGCATCATTGATGACCAGCCCAATCCCATGAAAAAGTCCATAGGCGATGTAGTACCAGGTCACACCATGCCAAAATCCCATAATCAGCATATTGAGAATATAGGCTACACTTGAGGTCACATTGCGATTTTTAAAGACCTTCTTTCTGGTCAGAACCATGACCATCCGCATAAAGACAAAGTCACGGAACCAGAAAGACAGACTCATGTGCCAACGATTCCAAAACTCCTTTAAATCCCTTGACAAAAAAGGCTTGTTAAAGTTGATGGGACTATGAATCCCCATCAAATTGGAGATGGCTAAAGCAAACATAGAGTAGCCCGCAAAGTCAAAGAACAAGTCTAGACCAAAAGTATACATCACCGCCAGAGCATAATGATTAAAGAAACCACCTGTCTGCAAGGCCAAATTTTTCAGCGGAGGCAATAATGTCTCTCCTAAAACATGGGCCAAGATAAACTTGTAAAGGAAGCCAAGCATGATATACTTGACAGCCTCTTCTAGCATGTCCATCAACTCATCCCGCTCTGGAATGGTCTCATAATTTTCATTGAAGCGTTTAAAACGATCAATGGGACCACTTGAGAAAGTCGGCATAAAGAGAAGAAAACGTAAGAATTGCCAAATCGTTAAATCCTTAATGACACCGTCTCTTAACTCAACGATAATCCCAACTGCACGAAAGGTCAAGTAAGAAATCCCTAAAAATCCAAACAAAGATTGAGGTCCATGAATAGCAGGAGATACTTTCACAAAGACGATAGGCAATAGGGATAGAAAACTAACCAGGTAAAATATCCATTTACTATCCCGTTGTTTCCTGTACCTTTTGTAGAATGATACAAGCAGTACTTGCCAGATAACATAAAGGATCAAAGCGATTATTTGATTCGTCTTTCCACCGACCAACATGGTGACGATAAAGAAGAGACTAACAAGCACCTCGTACAAGGCAAAACGTTTCTTGAAAAAAAGACCAATAAAGATAGGTAAAGTCGCAGCAATTACGTATAAAAAGTACTGAAGATCACCATAAGGTTCCAAATGAGGTAGCTGTTTATAAAGCTCCATCATCTACTGTTTACCTCATTGATCAAGCCCTTGATATCAATTTTACCATTAGGCGTTAGCGGCAAACTATCTCGATAGAGAAACTTAGACGGCATCATATAAGACATCATGATATCTGCTAGGTCTTCTTTGATAGCCTTGGTAATATCGATATCACGTTCAAACTGTTCACGAACACCGTCCCTTAGGATGACATAGGCCAGTAGATTTTGTACCTTGTGGTCCTTGTTATAACGTGGGACAGCAACAGCCGACTCGATATAGCGAGACTTGTTGAGGTTTTGAGAGACATCTTCAAGTTCAATGCGATAACCATTAAACTTAATCTGGAAATCCATGCGTCCACCATAGAGAAGCAAGCCCTCATCTGTCATGGTTCCTACATCCCCTGTATGGTAGGCTGGAAGACCTTCGAATTCAAAGAAAGCTTCTGCCGTTTTTTCAGGATTATTCATATAGCCTTTTGAAACAGCTGGCCCAGAAACGATGATTTCTCCTTGCTCACCAGTTGGAACTTTCTTACCTTCCTCATCAATGATAAAGGTCGGAGAATCAGCCTTGGTATAGCCGATTGGTAGACGTTTCATAGTTGCAAGCATCTCATCTGTCACGGCAACAGCTGATAGGGCTACTGTCGCTTCTGTTGGACCGTAGGCATTGATAATACGAGCATTTGGGAAACGTTCGCGCAGTTTTTGAGCTGTTTTGACCGTCAATTCTTCACCATCAAAGTAGAAATGCGTGATTCCTGGCATTTTCTCGCTATTGAAGTCTTCTGACAACATGGCCATATCTGCAAAGGAAGGCGTTGATGTCCAGATAGCGATTGGCAATGAAAAAATCGTCGCAAAGAGTTTTTTGAAGTCCTGAGTAATGGCTGAAGGAAGAGCGAAAAGCGTACCACCTAGTGCCAAGGTTGGCGCCCAGTACATGACAGACAGGTCAAAAGAATAAGGAGGCTGAGCCAGCATTTGTGGACGACTTGGCGTCGCAAATTCCTTATCTGTAATCATCCAGTTGGTAAAACTGAGGAGATTGTCATGGGAAATCTGCACCCCCTTAGGCTTACCAGTCGTACCAGAAGTAAAGATGATGTAGTAATTATCATCTCCCTTGACTGGATGGGTCATCTCATAGCTATCCCCTTGAGCAAAGGCTTCTTGAACCTGAACTAAAGTCATCATTGGCGTAGAGACTTGCTCCAATGGAAAATCTGAGATGGCAATAATCAAACTTGGCTCTGCAACTTCTACGATAGCAGAAACTCGTTCCAAGGCCGAATGGCTGTCAATTGGAATGTAGGCATGACCCGACTTAGTCAGCGCTACAAAGGTAGCCAACATCTCATATTCCTGACCACCAAAAACGACGACTGGAGATTTCTCAGGCAAGTCAAGTCGATCGATAGCTGCAGCTAAACTATCTGAATCAGCCTTCAGATTGCCATAAGTATGCTCTTGACCTAAAACATTGTAGACAGGATATGTTGGCTGTGTTTGAGCAAAGTGCTCAATCGTTTCAATCATATCTTTTATCGGTTTATTAGACACTGTTCCTTTTCTCCTTTAAACTAGAACTCATTATAAATAAAGCCACCTTGTCCCTGCCCAAGGTAACTAAAAAAATAAAGCAGGCCAAGCAAGATTACAAAATATAGGGCCGTCCGGCCTAAAAATACATGTAGGTTTCGTTGTTTTTTCATAAGCTATCCATTAATATATCATTTCTATCAAATACAAATACGCACTATTAGTAACTTATCTTCCTAACATTTTACCACTTTATCAACCTTTTTTTCAACTGTTTACCATAACTTAAAAGTTCGTTTTAGGTTATTTTAAGATAAATTAAAATGTTAACAGTAAATGTGAACAAAAATTTCCATTTCTATAAATCTCCTATACCAGTCATCACAAATTAAACAGTTTAAAAATTGACAGCAAACACACGGCTCCCCCTTTGGGCATTTTTATGCTAAAATAGAAGGTATGGATAAGATTATTAAAACTATATCAGAAAGCGGAGCCTTTCGTGCTTTTGTCCTTGACAGTACAGAAACCGTCCGCACTGCTCAAGAAAAACATCAAACTCAAGCCAGTTCAACTGTTGCACTTGGTCGCACCCTTATCGCTAGCCAGATTCTCGCAGCCAATGAAAAAGGAGATACCAAGATTACTGTAAAAGTTCTTGGAACGAGCTCTCTCGGTGCCATCATCACGGTCGCAGATACCAAGGGAAATGTCAAAGGCTACGTTCAAAACCCCGGTGTAGATATCAAAAAAACTGCAACGGGTGAAGTCCTAGTCGGACCTTTTGTCGGCAATGGTCAATTTCTCGTTATCACAGACTACGGTACTGGAAATCCTTACAACTCCATGACTCCTCTCATCTCTGGGGAGATCGGTGAAGACTTGGCCTACTACCTGACCGAAAGTCAACAAACTCCTTCAGCCGTCGGCCTCAATGTCCTTTTAGACAAAGACGACAAGGTCGAAGTTGCCGGTGGTTTTCTTCTCCAAGTTTTGCCAGGAGCCAAGGAAGAAGAGATTGCTCGCTTTGAAAAACGCATCCAAGAAATGCCAGCCATTTCAACTCTTCTAGAAAGCGACGACCATATCGAAGCCCTTCTCAAGGCTATCTATGGTGACGAATCTTACAAACGTCTATCTGAAGAAGAAATTCGTTTCCAATGCGACTGCAGCAAAGACCGTTTTATGAACGCTCTTGCCAGCCTTCCAAGCTCAGACTTAGAGGAAATGAAAGAGGAAGACCACGGGGCAGAAATCACTTGCCAATTCTGCCAAACAACTTACAACTTTGATGAAAACGACCTGGAGGAACTCATTCGTGACAAATCTTAATACACCCTTTATGATTGGCAATGTTGAGATTCCCAATCGTACCGTTTTAGCGCCTATGGCTGGCGTGACCAACTCAGCCTTTCGTACCATCGCAAAAGAGCTCGGAGCTGGACTCGTTGTCATGGAAATGGTCTCTGACAAGGGAATCCAATACAACAATGAAAAAACCTTGCATATGCTTCACATCGATGAAGGCGAAAATCCCGTTTCTATCCAACTCTTTGGTAGCGATGAAGACAGCCTAGCACGCGCAGCAGAATTCATCCAAGAAAACACCAAGACTGATATCGTCGATATCAACATGGGCTGCCCAGTTAACAAAATCGTGAAAAACGAAGCTGGCGCTATGTGGCTCAAGGACCCAGACAAGATCTACTCTATTGTCAACAAGGTCCAATCTGTCCTTGATATCCCCCTAACTGTCAAAATGCGCACCGGCTGGTCTGACCCTTCCCTAGCCGTGGAGAATGCTCTCGCCGCTGAGGCTGCTGGTGTCTCTGCCCTTGCTATGCACGGCCGTACCCGTGAGCAAATGTATACTGGTCACGCTGATCTTGAGACCTTGCACGATGTAGGCCAAGCACTGACTAAGATCCCATTTATCGCCAACGGTGACATCCGTACAGTTCAAGATGCTAAACAACGCATCGAAGAAGTTGGTGCTGACGCAGTTATGATTGGCCGAGCAGCCATGGGAAATCCTTACCTCTTCAATCAAATCAACCACTACTTTGAAACAGGAGAAATCCTTCCTGATTTGACCTTTGAAGATAAGATGAAAATCGCCTACGAACACTTAAAGCGCTTAATTAGCCTCAAAGGAGAAAAAATTGCAGTCCGTGAATTCCGTGGCCTCGCTCCTCACTACCTTCGTGGTACATCTGGTGCAGCCAAGCTTCGTGGAGCTATTTCACAAGCTAGCACTCTTGCAGAGATTGAGGCCCTCTTGCAACTAGACAAAGCATAGTCTCACATCTACAACTCACAAAAACGGCAAAGCTCAAAAATGAGTCTTGCCGTTTTTTATATGTTTTCATCTTGTAAATCTAATTGCTTCACTCTAGCTATATAGTAGGACATAATCAAAAACAAATTGAGGCTGATAATCCATATAGACCATTCATGAAGAAAATGCATCAATACAGCCAAGCTGATTGCGCCCACTATGAAACTTCCCACAACAATCCCATAATTTAAGGCCTGACGACGGTATTCTTGGATATTTCCTTCTCTTCTAGCAATGCGATACAAAGCGGTCAACATCTTTCGGTAATTTCCAGACGTCATAAAAATGACATAGGGATGATCTTCAATCAAACTGCCCGTAAATGTTAGCATCATCATTCCTGTTCCAAAAGCGATGCAAGGAACTTCTATTAGAGGAAATCGTGAAAAGAAAGGGAGAATAAGAGTTCCAATAAATAAAGGGAGCAGCATCTTAACCCGCCAGTAGGCCGTTTTGCGGTATTCTTTCATGTGCAATGCAAACAGAAATCCTAGAGAAAAGAAAATAATAGAGCAGAATCGTAGCATCGTATTGATGACATTTGAGTCGTGCCAATCAGATATCAGTAGGAGAATATTCCCTGTCTGTGTCGCTACCAAACTATGGTATTGAATATGGCAAAACACATCCAAAGAACCACCTACAAATCCAAGAAATACTCCCATCAATCGTGTGTTTTGAGGTAAGATTAATTTATCCGCCATGTATTATCACTCGTTTTCCTTTGATTTTTTTATTATACCACTTTCTCTTGGAGAAACTAAGTGAAAAACAGTTGACTCACTCTTTTACAGAACGATTTCTAGTAAAAGTTAAAACACCAAATTTTATTATTGAATCAAGGCAACACTCGAAACTTTACCATCCGCACCTGTTGTAATTTGGATGATTTTTCCTCCTCCGATTTTGGCATTATACTTGCCATCATCAAGAGTGTAAGAGTAGCCTCTGATAGAATAGTTTTCTTTCTTTCCATCTGCAGTTTCTACTGTGAATTGCCCCCCTGATGAAACCGTAATCGTTTCGCCATTCGCTCCCTTCCAGTTGCCTGCAGCTGCTGAGAAGTCACCATCCACCATGGTTAAAACTCCCTTGTAGCGTTTGTTGTGTTCTGCTTGCTTGTCTTGAAGTTTGCGGTCAGTTGTTGGATCATAGTTTGACTGGTTAGACTGGGCTTGAGAACCTTGTTGAGTTGACGGAGCCTGAGAAGGGGCTGGTTGACTAGGAGTTGCTTGTTCTTGTCTTGATTCAGGGGCTGGTTTCGCTTGTGACTGATCTGCTGTTGTAGAAGACTGATCAGAAGATGCTTGAGCTTTTTCAGATGAAGCTGTGCTTGAAGATTTTTGAGTCTTGCTTTCTTTGTTAGAAGAAGCTGCTTTGGAGCTTGATGACTGACTTGTCTTTGCAGAGCTACTGGTTTGAGTGGTTTCGTTTTTATTTCCACAAGCTCCCAGTAGCAAGGTAGAAGCCAATACAGTCGCTGCCATCAATTTGATATAGGTTTTCTTTTTCATTTTTCTACTCCTTTGTAACATTTTTGAAATGTTAAGAAATCTTTTTGTAATACAATTGTAACATTGGGCTTTGAATCTGTCAACTATTTAGAGAACCTATTTTAAAAATTGTTCCCTCCACTATTTCAATTCGTAATTGAAACGAAAAAATAGAAAAATTTCCTAGATTAGAGTCCTATTTTTTGCATCGTACTTATATAATCGCTTGCATTGTTCTATAATAAAAACAGTCGCAACAGAAAAGCAATCTAATAATAGTAAACAAGGAGGTCGGGATTTTGGTCCCGACCTCTTTATTTCAATCGATAGGTTTTTCTTGGTTTCTTTTTAGGAACTCGTTTGAGTCCGGCTTCTTCTACATATTCGCCGTATTTTACGAGAAAGTTATTGCTGACGATTGGGCGACCTGGGTTGATGAGATTGACCAGTTCAGTCCCCTCGTAGACAGTGAACTCCTCCTCCAGCAGATAGAGGAAGGTCGGGTTCCAGTCGAGACGGCCTTGGATGCGTTTGATGGACTCTTGGATAATAGCATAATGGTCAAAGGCGAAGGCTTGCTCGTCCAGCTCCACTCCCTCTAGGAAGCATTTGCCTGTCTGGAAATCGACATCTACGAAAACGACATCCTTAGCATCGTCATCTGCCTGAACGAGGTCTAAGGCACGACTAGGTAGGTACACCAAGTGGGCAATGGTCACTGTCCAGCCCCGTGGATCACGCCCAGGGGTCGATACGGTCATCAATTGCTCGATTTTTTCCAAAGGTAGATCGAGATTGACTTCTTCTCTCACCTCGCGCTGACAGGCATGTGCAGCATCCTCTCCCTTATCCATAAAGCCTCCAACCAGAGCCAAACAGTTTTGATAAGGGTGGGCCTTGCGACGGATCAGTAAGAGCTTGATCTTTCCTTCGACAAAGCAGTAGGCTACCATATCTACTGTCACACTTGGTTTTTCATATTGAGGGAGTTCCTGCTTGTAGTACCAATCTAAAAATTCCTCCTGACTTGCATGAATTTCATAATATTCTTTTTCCGTCATTCCTGTTGGAATCTTCTTGTCTGCCATCTTATGCCTCCTTTCGAACTGCCTTGGTCCATTGGTACCATCCCACTAGACTATTAAGTGTGTATACCCAGTACATCCCTTGGATGTGGATATTTTCACCCCACCAGAGGTAGATACTAAAGAGATTGGTTGCAATCCAGAAAATCCATTGCTCACGATAGAGACGTGTCATCAAGAGCTGACCGACACCATTGGTCGCATCGGTAACACTATCACGGAAAGGGCGAGCACTATGGATACTTTGATAAGCCAAGCCCATACCAATCCAGATGATGGCAGTCAAGGCCAAGTACTTGAGCCAATCAAAAACAGATAATTTCTTAGCTTCAAAGTGGGATTCTTCTGGTTTACCTTGGTCATTGATACGATTGGACAACCAAGCATAGAGACCAATCGGCTGCATGACAAAGAAGTAAACGGTCGTCAAGACTTCGCCATAAAAAGTCGCATTCATAGCCAAAATCAGATAGATAGCCGAGTTAATGGTCCCAAAGAGATAATTGCTTGCACGCCCTTCTGCTACCAAGATAACACAGACAATCCCAGTCCAAGATGCAAACAAGCTCAGCCAGTCATGGCTTTCTGTATTTTGCGTGAATTCCAAGATCAAGGGAACACTTGACAAAGCGATGAGATACAACCACTGGAAAAGACTGCGACCGACAAAGAGATCTTTCCAAAGCAGGCGCATGATTCCTGCAAAACCAATCTTGCGGGCTTCTGCATGGACATTTTTAAAGTTTTCGATAAATTGTGTGATTTTTTCAGTTAGTTTTTTCATATTTTTCTCCTAATCTGCTTGGTAAATGGCATCAATAGCCACTTTTGCTGCTTCATAATTGCCTAGGTAATCCTCCGCTAGATAAACTAAAGGAATGGTCGTTAAATATCGCTCCCTCATCTGATCCAAATGCTGGGAAAAACTGTAGCGAATGTGGTCTTCCGCCATGGTCATATCTCTAAACCCGTCATTGACATAGGAGCCGACAGGTTGCACAAAGAGAATCAAGTCCCATTTTTCCTTGGCTAAGATAGAGGCAAAGAGATTGTCAAATGTCTCCCCTGATAAGTCCCCTTGATCCTCAGTCCCCATGTAATAGTCATAGTAGCCCTTGGTTACCAAGGAGTTGGTATCGGCTATCACTAGGCCTCGATTGGCATTGCTATCGATTAGTTTTGAGGTCTGGTCATACTGCCCTAAAAGGAGATAATAGTAATCCTTTGGAGTCAATTCATCGTCGCGGACATTGTTTTTGATCTGGTACTCACGCGCGTATTCCAGACTGACAGGTGCATCGTAATACCTTGCCAAATCCTTGGCCAGAGTGGTCTTCCCATTACTGGCACTTCCCATGATCAAGACTTTCTTGGTGAACTGACGACGGAAGGGCTGAGCGATGTATTTCCAATATTTGCTTGGATTTTCTCGAATCATGGTCGCTGAGATACCAAACTTTCTTTCTTGCAAAACGGTCTCAAAACCACGATTAGATAATTCTTGCTGGTAGTCACGTTCTCCCACAAAAAAGATCAGTTCTTGCTGGGTTTCATCGTAGGAAATCTCCGATAACATCTGCTCCAACAACTCCTGCCAGCCCACAGGGTAACGAGGAAGCTTGGTTTCATCTAACTTGCAGACAGAAGTCAACTCGTCATCACGAAAAGCCTCTCGGATATAGCGAAATCTTTTTTGAAGACTTAAGCCTACCTGCTCCCCTCGATCTCCCTCATAGCCTGAAACGACTACCCAGACCTGATCACACTGACGCTTTGCTCTCTGGATCAGGTCGATATGCCCTTGATGGAGAGGGGCAAAAGTCCCAAATACCACTGCTGTTTTCTTTTTCATAAACGCATCACCTTTTTATAATTTTTAATATTTTCATTTTCTGTGTTTTTATTATAAACTATATTTTTATTTTGTCAATGATTTTTTTATCACTTTTTTATAAAAAAGTGATAAAAAAATCAGGATTGCTCCTGATTCTCCATTTTTAAGCAATATCAAATTTTAATTGACCAGCTTTGACACCAATCTTGAGAGTATTGCCTGCTACCAGTTCTCCCTTGAGAAGGAGTTCTGCCAATTTGTCTTCCACTTCGGTTTGCAGTGTTCTGCGAAGTGGGCGAGCTCCCATTTCTGGATCATAACCTTGGCTTGCTAGTAACTTCAACGCTGAAGCTTGCAGTTTCAAGTCGATGCCTTTCTCTGCTAGGCTAGCAATCAATGGTTTCACCATGATTTTAACGATTTCCTGCATGTGTTCGCTATCCAAGCTATGGAAGACCACCTTTTCATCAATACGGTTGATAAACTCTGGACGATAAGCTTTTTTCAACTCTTCAAAGATTCGTTTTTCCATATTTTCCTGATCAAAA
The DNA here is from genome assembly GCF_003942795.1 of Streptococcus mitis. Taxonomy (GTDB): domain Bacteria; phylum Bacillota; class Bacilli; order Lactobacillales; family Streptococcaceae; genus Streptococcus; species Streptococcus mitis_BJ. Next base: position 75,309 of record NZ_RJNY01000004.1, on the reverse strand, counting down.
CGAATGTCCTTGGTCCCAAAACCGACAGTCTTGTCATCACGAAGGGCTGTCGCACCAAGGTTTGACGTCATGATGATAATGGTATTTGAAAAGTCAACCTTGCGCCCCTTGCTATCAGTCAAGACACCGTCGTCCAGAACCTGTAAGAGGACATTAAAGATGTCTGGGTGGGCCTTTTCTACCTCGTCAAATAGGAGAACGGAGTATGGTTTGTTGCGAACCTTCTCAGTCAACTCCCCACCTTCTTCGTAGCCCACATAGCCCGGAGGAGCTCCATTAAGACGGCTAGCCGCAAATTTCTCCATATACTCACTCATATCAAATCGGATAAGGGCTGATTCGTCATCAAAGAGGACTTCTGCCAGAGCCTTGGCCAATTCGGTCTTACCGACACCCGTAGGTCCTAGGAACATAAAGGAACCAATCGGACGCTTATGACTGCGAATACCTGACTGATTGCGGCGAATGGCACGGCTAATACTTGAAACAGCTTGATCTTGACCGATGACACGTTTGTGCAGTTCTGCTTCGAGGTTAAGGTACTTCTTAGCATCTGTTTGCGTCAGCTTTTGGACTGGAATCCCTGACAAGCGACTCAAGGTCGTCAAAATTTCAGATTCTGTTACCAAGTCTTTATAGACAGGGACTTCCTGCTCTTTTGCGATTAACTGGGCCGCTTGTTTCCACTTGCCATCCATCAAGGCCTTGTCAGCTGGACTCAAATCGGATTCGTCTGCTTTCACATGCTTGGATTTGTTTTGCACAGTTGCTGCCGCCTCATCCAAGAGGTCGATAGCAGAGTCGGGCAAGTGACGACTGGTCAGGTAACGATGCGCCATCTTAACAGCTGTTTCGACGGCTTCATCTGTGATTTGCACACGATGGTGTTTCTCATAGGTAACCTTCAAACCTTGCAAAATGGTCATGCTGTCAGCTAAACTTGGTTCTTCAATGGTCACTTTGGCAAAACGACGAGAAAGGGCAGCATCTTTTTCGATGTGTTTTTGGTATTCTTCCTGAGTGGTTGCACCAACCGTTCTCAAAGTTCCACGAGCCAAGGCTGGCTTTAAGATATTGGCCGCATCCAGAGTCGAATCAATACCGCTACCAGAACCCATGATGGTGTGGAGTTCATCGATAAAGAGGATCACTTTGCCATCTTCCTCGATATCCTTGATGATATTGTTCATACGCTCTTCAAAATCTCCACGGAAACGTGTCCCTGCAACGACATTCATCAAATCAAGCTCTAGAACGCGCATCTTGGCCATTTCCGCAGGTACATCTCCACTAGCAATACGCTGAGCAAGTCCAAGGGCCAGAGCTGTTTTCCCGACACCAGCATCTCCAACCAAGACAGGATTGTTCTTGGTCTTCCGACTCAAAATCTGAATCATACGTGAGATTTCCTTGTCTCGACCGATAACTGGCTCTAACTTGCCAGAGCGCGCTTGCTCCGTTAGGTCATGCGTGTAGTCCTCTAGACCACCACTTTGAGCTTGAGGCATGCCCATCATATTGGCCATGGAATTTTGCTTGTCAGTTACTGTGCGATGACGTTGACGCAAAGCCTTAAGATCTTCTCTAGTCCAGCCAGCACGCTCTTCTAGATTGCGACGAAGAGCAGCTATTCTAACCTGATCTTTCTGATCTTCATAAGAAAAGCCCACTCTCTCCAAGATGCGAGTTGCCAAGGCATTGCCGTCATGCAAAATCGCATAGAGGACATGCTCTGTCCCAAGCACCTTTGCATGGACCACTGAGGCCACATACTCCGCTTCTGCAAAGAGAACCTCCAAACGATGGGAAAAGGGCAATTCCATAAAGGTTTCGTCTTGGCTATAGTCGGTTTCAGTCAGTTCCAACGCAACCTCTTCTAAACGGTCCATTTCATAAGGATAATCGTTTAAAGTCGCACCTGCCACACTGTAACTGTGATTGGACATGGCAATCAATAAATGCCAAGACTCTAGATAACGAGCTCCAAAATGGCTCGCAACCATGTAGGCACTTTCGATACATTCATTCAATGCTTTTGAATAGTTCATCTTACTTCTCTTTTCTATCTACCTCTTGTAATAGCTGTCGGAGCATATTGGCACGGACAACTGAGGATTCTTCCCCTAGGACACGATCCGTTGCTACTGAAGTTAGCAAGGTCATCTCCTGCTTGGTCATTAAGTCCTGCTCCACCAAAAGCTGGAGAATATCCTCATAGATCTCCTGACTAACTCGCTCACCAATCGAGTAAAGCAAATCGCGGAGCATCTCATGATGACTGGAAAATTCAATCCGCCCTATGCGAATGTAGCCTCCACCACCACGCTTGCTCTCAACCAAGTAACCTCTACTTTCCGTAAAGCGGGTCTTGATGACATAGTTGATCTGACTCGGCACAACCTGAAAGGTACCTGCTAACTGGCTCCGTTGCAATTCCACGATACCAGACTGGTCTAAAATCGCCTTGATATAGGCTTCGATATGATCTGATGTATTTTTAAATCTCATAGTAAATCAAACTCCTTCTTTGAACCTTGACTATCTTTGACTATACTATCATTTAACACTCTATAAGTCAAATTTTTAGGGCTAAGCCCTTGAAAATACTGACTTTCTTTAAAAACATTTAGGCATTAAATCACCTTAGTTTTTCTTGAAAGTTCCTAAAAAAGTCCACAAAAAAGAGCCCTAAAAAGGGCGTAATATTGACGAGTTCAGCAGGCAAGAAACTAGCACGGTCAAACGTGCTTTTTACTTTATGGACGATAATTCTACTAAATCATTTAATAATTCATGTCTAAATAACTTTTTGCACTCTTTTTGAAGACCTAAATTGTATCACCTTACATTTCTACTACTCTAATTAGGCATAAGATATAATAACTTTCCTAACTAATTATTTATATTGAGTTTTCAAAACAAGTTGTATTTATTGTTGCACTTATAATAGGAACCAAGAATGAGCTAGTCAAAACTAGCTCATTCTACTACCCCTCATATTTTGCATGTGAAATAATTATTTCATCTGTTATCTCACAATTTTGATATCTTTTATATACAGAGTCCCAAGGTCCGTTTTTTGAGTGAGTTAAACCGACTAATTCACTTGCTGTTAAATCACCATATTCGTCAACAGTTTCTAAAAGAATAGGAACTACTTTTTCAAATTCTTTTACGAGGAGCATTCTGCCAAGAGCTTGGGAAAGATGAATATCCTTTAAAATATACTTTGGAGCACTATCTGTTTCTATAGTGTCTGCACCATACTTTTTAAATTTTTGATAAACCTCTTGTACGACTGGTCCATAATCATAAGCGACTATTTTTTCAGGAAATAGCTGTTCCTCATATTTCAATAGATATTTTTTATATGCTAGATAAATTAATTTTTGTAATTTTAAATGCGAGGTAGCTTGAATTGCCAAGAAAAACTTTGCAATATCAATCGCAGAAAGTTTTAAGTCTGATTTTACAATTTCTTCAAATTCTTCAAAATCCTCACAAATCATTACATCTTCAAAAAAAGAATCAAATTTAAGCACGCTTTCCCACGTGCTATCATCAGATGTAAACGAATGTATTCCGACATCATTCCGCTTAATTTCTTTGAGCCGATCTAAAATACTTCTAATCCTATCGTTTTCTAACTTACCTTCTGGAGCAGCTATATGAAAACCAACTCTTGAGCCTTTAGTATATGAGCTAGCAACTATAATAAAATGTTGAAACATCTCTCACCCCTCCTTTTCTAAATTAGCTTGGTAATAATCTTTTGCTAATGAAGTATATTTCCGTTTTTGTTTGTGTTCTTTGTGGAGATTTTCATTTAATTCAGCATGACGTACATTCCAAATCTGTAATTCCCACGGAAAGAATTTATTGTTATGATTTTTAAAATATATATGTAATCCAATATATCCATCTTTCTTTCTCATATACATTCTATCTATATGAACTTTAATCTTTATATCATTTTTTAATTCATCGTGAACCAAGTCTACATCTTGTACAAATATTCTAAAACCCAACAAATCATTGAGAGATTTAATTATAGGTACTTTACCATTCTCATGTTGGTCACCTAAATAATACCTGATTTTTTCACCAATCGACTCTGACTGCTTAACTCTGTATCTAACTCCAGAATATTCTGTTGAAAAGTCTACCAACTCTGCCGCAAATTGAGTTAACTCTGCCTTATATAAATCAATAAGTTTTTGAAAATCAGGATTTGCACCTGTCATATCTGCCACTTTATCAATGGTTTGTCTTAAATTACAAGTCAAATCAGGTTCCAATTTACAGGAAAAGTCAAAGTGTAAATCATTAATCCTCTTAATAATTTCAACAACATTTTCATAATCATAAGATTCTATAACCACCTTAGATAATCTCCTACCTATCTACAAATAAAATAAACACAAACGTCACATCTGTCCCCTGTGTTTACCTCGATTCTTTATGATTATATTATACACTTTCTCTTAATGTACCTTTTTTTGTGCATTTTGTCAATCATTTTGGTTATGTTTTTCCCTCGTTTTATTATAAAATGTATGAATGATATTTTAATGCTATTTATAATACCTGATAGATAAAAATTCTAACATACTAGAAGAATTTAAAAGTAATTGCTTAAGGTACTTAACTCAAATTTATATTTTTCCAGCTCATACATACCTACCAAATATTAGCTACAAATCACGATACCTATAAGTTGTTCGATGTCACTTCTACCGTTCCCCTAAAAACAATTGAGGTATGAGATTAGGTAGATTATTAACTATAGTACTACAAAATCAGGAAAATAAAAATGGAACTTAGAAAGTTTAACAATAAAGTTGTAACGATTACAGACGTTGATAACCATACCTTTGAGGGAATTTGTCTTTTTGAAGATAAGGATACTTTTGATGAAGAGTATAATGCTTTATCTGTTAAAACAGGTTTACGATGGATGAGATTGTTTGAAAATGAAATTTTAAAAGTTGAAATTGCTGATAAAATCGAACAGTTAAAAAGCCCCTAGTTTCTTTTCTAAGGGCCTTTATTTCATCATTAGTTTTTATCTTTATATATAAATAATGCTCCTTCTCGGTAACTACGAGCAAAATCTAGTAAGATTTCACTTTTGAGACGATCATACTCTGTTTTATCAATATCCAGTAATCTATATAGTTCTTTTAAAGTATGCGTTTGTTTTTGGGAAACAATAAATCAATTATAAAATATATCACGTTTCTTTTCGTCTAGGCCACCACTATAAGAGTCTATCATTTTGACCATCCCGACAGCTTTGGTTTCAAATGCGCCTGGAGTATCTCTAAGATTGGCTAACTTCTTCAGCGACTTGTAACTTTTCAAAAAAAGAATAATCTTCACCAACTCCCTATTTTTCTACTTATCTAAGCCCAATTCTGCTAATATTTGTCGTTTGTAGGCAATTTTTTGGACTTCCTTGTCCTCGTTTTCAGACCAATCTAGTTTAATTTCTGAAACAATCTGCCCAGGGCGATTTTTCAAGATATAGATGCGGTCGCTAAGATTGAGGGCCTCTTCAATACTATGTGTGATGATCAAGGTCGTTAGCTGCAGTTGCTTATGAATCTCCAGATACCAAGCGTGGAGTTCCATCTTGGTCATCTCGTCCAAGGCGCTAAAGGCCTCATCCAAGAGAAAGAGCTTGTGCCCGAAAAGGTAGGTCCGAAGCAAGGCCACACGCTGGCGCATTCCACCACTAAGTTCATGAGGATACTTATCCCGTACGGCTGTCAGCTGGAAGGTCGCAAGGATTTCATCTGCTCGTGCAATAGCTTCCGCCTTATCCACCTTTTGAATCAAGAGGGGCAGGATGATATTGCCAAGCACCGTCTTGTGCTCCAAGAGGAGATCTTTTTGCAACATATAACTCACGAGCCCCTTAGGATTTTCCTCGCCATCAAGGACAATTCGCCCAGACTGGACTTCTAAAATCCCAGCGATTAGGTTAAAGAGGGTGGTCTTTCCAACACCACTAGGTCCCAGGATAGAAACTACTTCACCCGAAGTCACCTGCAGGTTGATATCCTCTAAAATCTTTTCATCGCCATAGGCATAACTTACATGTTCGAGTCTAATTTCTGTCATTATTTTACAAATTCATTAGTGAAGCCTTTGTCTGTCAAGTCTTCTTTGAGGATACCATTTTCTGTATCCCATTTGTAGAAGGCATTCCAGCGTTCTGCGTCAAATTGTCCCCACTTTTCCTTGTCGCTTGCGTATTCTTTTGACAAGTATTTTTGCGATTCGATGACAAAATCACGTTTTTCCTTGAGTTCGGGAGCATTCTTGATGAGGATATCTGCAGCTTCTTCTGGGTGTTCCATAGCGTATTGGTAGCCTTTTTTGATAGCTTGGATGACTTTACGAGCTTCTTCTTTATTGTCTTTCAAATAGTCGTTGTTTGCGATGATAACGGGTGAGTAGTAGTCAAACTCCTTGACATAGTCTTTCAAGTACATGAAGTTGGCGTCTACACCTTGAGATTTGGCAAGGATACCGTCCCACCCATAGTAGATCCAAGCAGTGTCAAAGACGCCATTGGCAATTGGTGTGATGGAGTTTGAGTCGTTGTTTGGTACTTTTTCGACCTTTTCGAAGTCTCCACCTTGAGATTCCACCAAGGTTTTCAACATAGCAAGTTCAGTCGGGTCATTCCAAGTTCCGTATTTCTTCCCAACCAAGTCTTTTGGACTGCTGACATTGTCCGATTTACGTGAGATGATTCCAGATGTGTTGTGCTCAACGATAGCGGCAACGGCAGTGATTCCTGCCCCTTTTTCCAATTTCTTAGCCATGTAGTCTTGGAAATAGATAGCAAATGGCGCCTTGCCATTGATAACCAAGTCAGAAGAACTTTCTTCTGGTGGCAATTTCAAATCAACATCCACTCCAGCTTCTTTGAAATAGCCTTTTTCCTTGGCTACATAAAGTCCTGTGTGGTTGGTATTTGGGGTCCAATCTAAGATAAAGTCAATCTTCTTGACTTCTGCTTCTTTATTGTCCTTAGAAGCAGTTCCTTGGCCACAAGCTACCAGCACGACAGCTACAAAAGCTGTTACAAGCGTTAAAAACACTTTCCATGTTTTCTTCATTTTCATTTCCTCTTTTCTTTTTCTCAAACGTTCTTGTCCTATGAACGTTTCCATTTAATCACATATTTTTCACTAACATCGACCAATTTCATGCCCAAAAGGCTGATAATCGACACCAGAATAATAATGGCAAACATGGTATCATACTGAAACAGTTTTTTAGACTGAATCATATAAACACCAAGTCCTTCAAAACCTCCCAACCACTCAGATACCACTGTTGTGATGAAGGCATAGGAGACACTGACCCTCAAACCTGCATAAAAATAGGGCAGGCTGACAGGGATTTTAAAATGCCAGAGAATTTGCCAAGGATTTGCTCGCATCAAACTAAACAAGGTCAGCATGTCCTTGTCACAATGCCTAAATCCATCCAAAATACTGACGATGATAGGAAAAGTTGTCGTCAAGATAATCAAGACAATCTTGGGCAAGATTCCATAACCAAGCCACAAAACCAGAATAGGCGCTATGGCAATGGTCGGTATGGTCTGGACAACCACCATCATTGGGTAAATCAGGTCATTTAACCAGCCCAGACTATCCATAAGGACGGCCATGATACAGGCTATCAAGACACCCAACACCAAACCGAGTATAGCTACTCTCAAGGTTGCCCAGCTGTGGTACCAGAGAAATTCTCTGTCACGAACAAAAGACTGAAGGATTTCAAGTGGTGTCGGCAAGATAAACTTTGGTAGGAGTTTTAAGAAACCTGCTACCTGCCAAAGAGATAAGACACCCAAAAATCCTAGCAGACTAATGTGTCGTCTCAGTATACTTTTCAAGTTTCTCATCGATGCTCAAAATCTCTCCTACATTTATTTTGACATTGGCAAAGACATTATCTATCTCCTGCCCGGCCACTTCAAGCGCTTCTTTGAGAATGCGCATGAGTTCATCAAACTCCCCTTCCAAGACCGTTTCAAATGGTGTCACCACCATGGTCACGGACTGAGCTTGCAGATAAGCAATAACCTGATCGATAGTAGCAATTCGATCAATCCCCTGTGATAGGGGCAAGACTTGCAAGGCAATGCTTGCTTTCATAAAAACCTCCTTTTCTCAGGTTTCCTTTTGACAAAAAGAAAACCCCTTCCATATATGGAAAAGGTGCAAAATTCGGCTAAGTATCGTTCCCTACGCTGGCATTACCCAGATCAGGTGCGGTCGAAGTTTAACACTTCCTCTCAGACTGTACACAGACTCCCATATCTTATATGGACATATGATAACGCAAATACAAGGAAAAGTCAAGGAAACTGCTTACAGAAAATCTTGAAAAGAGTTTGAAGGCAAATGCTTCAAACTCTATCATAGTTTTCTTATTTAGCCTCGTACCAGGTTGCCCCTTCATTTTCATCTGCGATAAGGGGAACACTGAGTTGGATGGCTTCTTCCATGGTTTGTTTCACCAGATCTTTGATGGCTGCTAGTTCTGATTTCGGAACTTCGAGGACGATTTCATCATGCACTTGCAACAGCATCTTGGTCTGATAACCACCCTCAACTAGAGCTTTGTCTAGCTGGATCATAGCAATCTTGAGAATATCTGCTGCCGAACCCTGAATAGGGGAGTTGATGGCAGTCCGCTCTGCAAAACCACGAATATTGAAATTTCGTGAATTGATATCTGGTAGCTCTCGACGACGCTTGAAGAGGGTCTCTACATATCCCTTATCACGCGCTTCACGTACCACTTCTTCCATATAGTTTTTAATCCCAGGAAAACGCTCAAAGTAGGTATCAATGTAGGCTTTGGCCTTCTTACGACTAATACCAAGATTGTTCGCCAAACCAAAATCTGAAATCCCGTAAACCACTCCAAAGTTGACAGCCTTGGCATTGCGACGGTCGTTTGGCGTCACATCCTCAGGACGTTCAATTCCAAAGACACGCATAGCTGTCGAAGTATGAATATCAGCCCCCTCTTGGAAGGCCTTAATTAAGTGCTCATCTTTAGAGATATGGGCCAAAACGCGCAATTCAATCTGTGAATAATCCGAGCTGAGCAACACACTATCCTCCCACTCAGGTACAAAGGCCTTACGAATGAGACGGCCTTGTTCCAAACGAACAGGGATATTTTGCAAGTTTGGATCCACACTAGACAAACGCCCAGTCTGAGTCAAATCTTGCACATAGCGCGTATGGATCTTGCCATCATCCAAAATCCAGTCTTGCAAACCAATCACATAGGTAGACTGAATCTTAGCAATTTGACGGTAATCGAGGATTTTCTTGACGATTGGTGCAATAGGAGCTAGTCGCTCTAGCACATCCACGGCTGTCGAGTAACCTGTCTTGGTTTTCTTGGTGTATTCTAGAGGAAGACCAAGCTTTTCAAAGAGCAGTACCCCCAACTGTTTAGGGGAGTTGATATTAAATTCCTCACCAGCCAGTTCGTAAATCTCTTGGGTGAGTTGCTCAATGACGACCTCATTTTCAGCCTGCATCTCAAGCAGGGTTTCTTTTTTGACCTTGATCCCAGCGATTTCCATCTTAGCAAGGACAAAAGCCAGAGGTTGCTCCATGTCATAGAGAAGGTCTAACTGCCCATGTTCACTGAGTTTTTCAAGTAAAACAGGTTCAGTCTCAACCAATACAGCAACCTTGCGAGCCAAATGCTCCAAAAATTTTTCTCTCTCAGGGATGGCTTTCTTGACACCCTTGCCGTAAAAAGTCTCATCATCAGCAAGATAAGTCTGGCCATAGAGATTCGCAATGGTTGAGATTTCATTGTTCTCAACTGTTGAGAGTAAGTATTTTGCCAAGCGACTGTCAAAAGCAGGGGCCTGCAGGTTCAAGCCCAAGCGATTTAAAAGAACCTTCGCTTTCTTAAAGTCATATACTTTCAGAGGTGTTTTTTCTAGAAAATCCTTGAGAATCGGCTCCTGCAAGAGCTCAAGTTTATCTGTAGTGTAAAGTTTATCCCCACAGGACCAGGCAAAACCAACCAAATCATCTGTATGGTAGTTTTCCCCAAAGAGTTCAAAGTGGAAGATAGAGTCGGCACTCAGCATGTCTTGACTAACGTGGTCAACGATGGCGAAATCCAAACTCTCAGGCGCATCCGTTGATGACACATTTAGAGCTTGCTTGAGCTGTTTGAAGCCCATCTCATCGTAGAATTTCCCGAGATTTTCCACATCTGGACCATTATATACCAAATCATCAAGGCCAATCTCAATCGGTGCCTTGGTATCGATAGTTGCCAGTGTTTTCGACAAAAAGGCTTGTTCCTTATCATTGATGAGATTTTCCTTCATCTTAGAAGCCTTCATCCTGTCAATATTTTCATAAATACCCTCTAGCGAACCGTGCTCCAGCAAGAGCTTGATACCCGTCTTTTCACCGATTTTCGTGACACCAGGGATATTATCAGACTTATCCCCCATGAGGGCCTTAAGATCAATGAACTGAGCTGGTGTGAGGCCCATCTTTTCCATGAGATAGTCCGGCGTAAAGGCCTCAAACTCAGCCACACCTTTTTTGGAAATCTCGACCACCGTATGCTCATCCGTCAACTGGATCAAGTCCTTGTCTCCGCTAACGATAGTCACATCGAAGGAATCCTTCTCAGCCAAACGACCTAGGGTCCCGATGATATCATCAGCTTCATACTGGGCCAATTCATAATGGCGAATCCCAAGATGGTCTAACAACTCACGAATGAAGGGAAATTGCTCACGAAACTCATCTGGAGTTTTAGCACGGCCACCCTTGTAGTCTGCATACATCTCTGTCCGGAAAGTCGTCTTACCTGCATCAAAGGCTACCAAAACATGACTAGGCTCAACCCGCTCTAAGACATGATTCAACATGAGTTGAAAACCGTAGATCGCATTAGTATGAAGGCCATTAGCATTTTTAAAACGATCTAACTGCTGATAGAGCGCAAAAAAAGCTCGAAAAGCAACTGAAGATCCATCAATTAATAATAATTTTTTTTTGTCCATACACCCATTATAAAGGAAAGAGGGGAAAAATACCATCGGAAAGAATAGGCAAATGGTAGTGAAGTCCTCTTTTTTATATTCTTTCTAGATTCTAGCTCCATTACTATCCACTCGATAGCCATCCACAGTAGTATTCACTGCTAAAGTCCCTGAAGCATTGACGTAGTAATACTTTCCTCCTACTTGGAACCACTGGCTAGACTTCATAGCCCCTGAACTCTCCAGATAATACCATGTTTCATTTTCCTTGAGCCATCCTGTCTGCATCTCTCCTGATTCCTTTAGATAGTACCAATGCGAACCATCCTTCACCCAACCTGTTGACATGGTTCCATTGTCTTTAAAGTGATACCAACTGCCATTTATTTTCTTCCAACCAGTTGCGACTTTCCCGTTCTCACGGTAATTCCAAATACCGTTTTGCTTCTTCCAACCATTCTCCACCGATTCTGTTTCCATATACTGGACGTATCTCCTCGTTCCACTATAGGATAGGTAGCTGAGCCATTTATAACCGTCCTTTTCTACGATTTGATCGTAGCTAACATTTTCACCAGGATAGTAGTAGTCAATAACTTGTGCTGTACTTGACGGCTGGTTTCGAATGGCAGACTTTTGAGTAAACGTATGAGTTCCACTAGATGCCAACCCTGACCCGATAGGATTTCCAGTTCTACCACCATTCCCTACTAAGTCCTTAAAATGGATAAAGCCTGTCATAGAACTAGCTTTTACGCTGCGACGATTGTATTTCTCCCTAACCCCATAATTATACTCTTCAATCTCAATCGTATCCCCTGATACATTAGATACCCAGGCCACATGCCCATAGTAACCTTCCGTAGACCAGGCGATAGATCCAACTTCTGGCTTCGTGTCAACACGGTAGCCTTCTCGCCTTGCACGATGCCCCCATTCATTTGCATTTCCATAGGCAGGAGGAATCTCAAAGCCATTTACATTACTCAAACGAAAGGCCGCAAAAGAGGTACACTGACGAGAATACATCCGCCACTGATCAATTTCAACACTACCATTTTTGTAGTGAAGCGGATAGTCATCTCCACGCGCTACACTGTCGGCCTGAACCGATTCCCCACCAAACAAAAAGGTACTTGTAACGAACAAAGTAGCCAGCCCTACACCCAACTGAGTATATCCATTCTTCTTAACTCCTGATTTAAAAAACGTCATTCATTCTCCTTAATAATATAAATTTCCGAGGTTACCCTCGTTTATACTATTCGAAAGAAAAAGAAAAAAGTGAGCAAAGCTCACTTCATTTTAGGATTCTTGGTCTAGATAATGAATCAAATTCTTCTCTGTTAAGATATCTGAGTAGGTGAAGGATTCAACATAGACATTGGCTTGTTTGTCTCCTTCAACATCCCCAAATTCAACGATAAATAGAGATGGATAAACCTCAATTAGCTTACCCAATCTATTTTTTTGGCGCTTACGACCATTCTCCAAAGTCATTTCAACGACTTGTCCCTCATGTGCCTTGATCTCTTCTTTGATTTTTTTCATTTTGGCTACATCTGTAAATGCATCTGACATTTTATGCCTCCCTCTTTGAGATACTTGAAAATTTATTGTATTCTTTTTGGAAAATCAATTCCACCGTTCCACGAGCTCCACTACGGTTTTTCTCGATGATAACCTCTACCTTGTTATTTGGAATTCCTTCCTCTTCTTCACCTGCACGATCATAGTAGTCGTCACGGTACAGAAAGGCTACGATATCCGCATCCTGCTCAATAGAACCCGATTCACGAATATCAGACAAGACTGGTCTCTTATCTTGACGCTGTTCCACTCCACGAGATAACTGACTGAGAGCAATGACTGGAACCTTTAGCTCCTTAGCTAGAATTTTTAACTGACGAGAAATTTCAGAGACTTCTTGTTGGCGGTTCTCACGACCAGTCCCTGTGATAAGCTGTAGGTAGTCGATCAAAATCAAGCCTAGATTACCTGTTTCTTGAGCCAGTTTACGTGAGCGCGAACGAATTTCCGTGATCCGAATCCCTGGCGTATCATCAATATAGATACTCGCGTTGGCTAGGTTCCCTTGAGCAATGGTATACTTTTGCCACTCCTCATCAGTCAATTGACCCGTACGGATAGAATGAGACTCCACCAAGCCTTCGGCCGCTAGCATCCGGTCTACTAGACTTTCCGCACCCATTTCCAGTGAAAAGATAGCTACCGTCTTGTCCAACTTAGTCCCAATGTTCTGAGCAATATTTAAGGCAAAGGCTGTCTTACCAACCGCTGGTCGCGCCGCTAGGATGATTAACTCCTCCTCATGGAGACCTGTCGTCATATGGTCCAAATCACGGTAGCCCGTTGCAATACCTGTGATATCCGTTGTTTGTTGTGACCGAACTTCTAGGTTCCCAAAGTTAATATTAAGAATATCACGGATGTTCTTGAAACCACTACGATTGGCGTTTTCGCTAACATCAATGAGTCCCTTTTCAGCTTGAGCGATGATTTCATCTGCAGGCTTAGAAGCCTCATAGGCTTGGTTGACAGACTCTGTCAACTTGGAAATCAAGCGACGTAGCATAGCCTTTTCGGCTACGATTTTAGCATAATATTCTGCATTGGCTGAAGTTGGTACAGAGTTGACAATTTCGACAAGGTAAGACAAGCCACCAATATTTTGGAGATCCCCTTGGCTATCCAAAATCGTCCGAACTGTCGTCGCATCAATCGCTTCCCCACGATCCGACAAATCTACCATCGCTTGGAAGATCAATCGATGAGCATATTTAAAGAAGTCACGAGAATCAATGTATTCTCGGACAAAAACGAGCTTACTCTCATCTATAAAAATAGCCCCCAGAACAGATTGTTCTGCCAAAATATCCTGAGGCTGAACTCGCAGTTCCTCTACTTCTGCCATCCGACTTTCCTTCCTTTTACAATCTTGTCAAGAAGTTGTAAACTTAACCTTCTTTTACACGAAGATTGATGACACTTGTAACATCTTGATAGATCTTCACTGGTACATCAATCAAACCTACTGCTCGAATTGGTGCTTGCACTTGAATATTTCGTTTGTCAATCTTGATACCAAATTGCTTTTGCAATTCTTCTGCAATTTTCTTGTTAGTGATGGAGCCAAATGTACGGCCATCTGGTCCAACCTTTTCAACAAACTCTACAACCGTTTCTTCTGCTTCAAGCTTAGCCTTGATGGTTTTTGCTTCAGCAATCATTTCAGCATGAGCCTTTTCTTCTGATTTTTGTTTTCCACGCAACTCGCCCACTGCTTGAGCAGTCGCTTCCTTGGCCAAATTCTTTTTAATCAGGAAGTTTTGAGCATAGCCAGTTGGCACTTCCTTGATTTCGCCCTTTTTTCCTTTTCCTTTAACATCTGCTAAAAAGATTACTTTCATTCTTCTTTCTCCTTTTCCTTTAGTTCATCCAAGATTAGTTTAGTCAATTTTTCTCCTGCTTCTGACAGACTCATATCCTCGATTTGCGCAGCCGCTAGATTAAAATGGCCTCCGCCACCTAACTCTTCCATAATGCGTTGCACATTGATTTTACTACGGCTTCGAGCCGAGATAGAGATAAATCCTTGTGTATTTTTTGCCAGAACGAAACTAGCCTCAATACCGGACATAGCCAGCATAGCATCGGCAGCCTTACTGATAACAACGGTGTCATAAGTGGTTGAGTCCTTAGCTTGGGCAATCAAGATATCTGAAGCTAGCTTACGACCTTGTAAAATGAGTTCATTTACCTCACGGTACTCTTCAAAATCTGTTGCAGCAATCTCCTGGATAGCAATACTATCGCTTCCACGTGTTCTGAGGTAGCTAGCCACATCAAAGGTTCGACTCGTTACGCGAGATGTAAAGTTCTTGGTATCCAGCATCATTCCAGCCATCAAAACACTGGCCTGCATACGACTCAAACGATTCTTCTTAGAATTTTGGAACTGAATCAATTCTGTGACCAGCTCACTGGCACTACTTGCCCCACTTTCAATATAGGTGATGACTGCATTCTCAGGGAAATCCTGATCACGCCTATGATGGTCAATAACAATAGTTTGGGTGAACAAATCATAAAAATCTTTTGACAAGGTCAAAGCCGTCTTTGAGTGATCCACTAAAATCAATAACGAACGGCTTGTAACTAGCTTCATCGCATCTGTAAGAGATAAAAGTTTCGTGACATCTTCCTTCTTCAAGAACTGAATAGCACGTTCGATATCTGCTGGCATCTGGTCTGCATCATAGACAGCATAACTGTTCTCAATAATATTACTTGCAAACAACTGCATACCGACAGCAGAGCCCAAGGCATCCATATCTAGATTTTTATGACCGACTACAAAAACCTGGTCAACACTTCGAATCTTATCAGAAATGGCTGTCATCATGGCTCTCGTACGTGTACGAGTACGTTTGATAGACGCAGCAGTTCCTCCACCGAAGTAGACTGGATTCTTGGTCTCATCATTTTCCTTGACCACCACCTGGTCACCACCGCGAACTTCTGCTAAGTTCAAGTTGAGCAAAGCAATTTTTCCTATCTCTTCATGATTTCCATCACCATAAGAAAATCCCATACTTAAAGTTAGGGCTAGTTGCCTCTGTTTTGATTCTTCTCGGAAAGTATCAATAACAGAGAATTTATCATTCATCAATTCCTCGAGTACTGTATAATCTGTGAATAAATAAAAACGATCCATCCCCACACGGCGAGAAAACATAGCATACTTACCAGCAAATTCTGAAACAAAATTAGCTACAAAGCTATTGATATGGCTGATATCAGAGTCAGACGTCGCATCCTCCAAATCATCGTAATTATCCACTGAGATGACCCCAATGACTGGACGGCTAGTTACCAATTCGACAGTTGCTTCGTACTCCCCAGAAACATCAAAAAAATACAAAACGCCTGAAACCTTGTCCATATGGACAGCATATCGTGTTTCGCCCAAGGTAGCATACGAACCAGGATTCCCAACAGAAGCCTTGATGATGGCTTGAATTAACTCAACATCAATTTCCCCTTCTTCATTTGTCAAAATTAACTCAGCATAAGGATTAAACCATTCTACTTCGCCACTTGATAAGTCTAATTTCAGGACTCCCACCGGCATTTGATCAAGCAAAGTACTCAAGCTATTTTCGGCTTGGTGATTTACATATTGGATTTGTTCAATTTCGCTCTTTTCGTACTGTTTTTTTTGCCATACAAATAAAAGCAGATAAAGCAGTACAAATAAAAATAAAACAGTGATTGTTACAGCAAGATTATGTGAAAAAATAATCAGCAAAGTTAAGATTCCGAAAGTTGCAAGTCCTAGTAAGACTGCAGAAAACGGGATTAAATTATTTTTTTTCATTCTAAACCTCTTGCGCATTATTATATCACAAAATCCCTTAAAAAGCGACCTTTAAAGAGAAAGCACTGCTTTTATTATAGCAAGATGCTCTTAAAGAAACCATATATAAAAAAGGATAGCAAATGCCTCGCTCTCCTTTTTCCACATCAGTACAGAATCTTCCGCCTAGATTACATTATTCACCTAATTCTAGTCGAATGTCTTGTAGGCACTCTTGCGCCTGTTTCACAATTGATTCTAAAATAGTCTTACATGGTTTGATGTCTTTCACCAAACCCGCAATTTGTCCGCTCATCATTGAACCATGAACTGTATCACCTTCATAGACAGCCTTAGATAGGGAACCAATCGTAATTTCTTCCAGTTCCTCTCGGTTTGTACCTTTCTGCTCTAATTCAATGTAGTGATCCGTCATCTCATTGCGAATACAACGAACTGGCGCTCCCGCAATGCGGCCTGTAACCGCAGTCGCTGTATCACTTGCCGTCAAAATAGCTTCTTTATAGGCTGGAGAAATTGGACATTCTTCTGAAGCAAGAAAAACTGTTCCCATTTGAACTCCTTGTGCACCTAGGGCAATCGCAGCAGCAAGTCCACGACCATCTGCCACACCTCCTGCAGCAATGACTGGAATTGTTACCGCATCAACGATTTGTGGGATAAGAGCCATTGTATTGGTCTCTCCAATATGGCCACCAGCTTCTGAACCTTCAGCGATTACAGCATCAACTCCCAATTCTTGCATTTTTTGAGCATGCTTGACACTTGCAATAACTGGAATAACCTTGATTCCTGCTTCTTTCAAGTAAGGCATGATATGCTTAGGAGTTCCTGCACCTGTAGTTACCACTGGAACCTTTTCTTCGATGATAACGGTCACAATATCCTTGATATTTTTCATCATCAACATGATGTTGACACCAAAAGGCTTATCTGTCAACTTTCTCAGTTCACGAATTTCTTCTCGCAACTGTTCTCCGGTCATACCACCCGAAGCGATAATTCCCAGACCTCCAGCCTCAGAAACAGCTGCTGCTAGTTGATAGTGCGAGATTTGAGCCATAGCCCCTTGGAAAATTGGATATTGAATCTGTAAAAGTTTTGTAATTGACATATGAGTCCTCCTTTTATTTTCTGTTGATTCTTGTTGGCAAATGGATGCATGATGCACCAATATCCCCGTCAACAAGAAAATGTTATAGTTGTCTCCTCATATTCTGCTATCCTAAAAAATCTGGCTTACGATCCTGCTGATCTGTAAAAGGAATAAGTGGGGGGCGAGAACGTAGAACATAATCTACAAATTCCTTCCCATCCTTGTCAAACTCTACCACCGCGAAAAATTGATCATGGTAAAAGAAAAACTTATAATGATTCTCAAAAGCCTGACGCAACCACTTCTTTTTGGCTAAAATTGATTTCATAGGATAATCATCAACTGCTGGAACCCAGAGAGGATTTCGATGAACATGTGATAACATCAAGTCCCCCATATGGATCATCGTATCTTTCCCCTGTTTGAGCAAGATAATACTGTGGCCATTGCTGTGACCACTTGTGTGAATCATTTGGATTTCTGGAATGACATTGATATACTCTGAGAAAGTCGTCACCTGATCTTGAATCGGTTCCCAATTTTCTCTCAGATAAGTTCCCCGCGTTCGATCATTAGGGTTTCTCATCTCATACCACTCGACATCATTCACAATAATCTTGGCGTTTGGATACTTGGAAACCAGCTTCCCTTGACCATTCACATACGTCAAGCCACCAGAATGATCGTGGTGCATATGTGTCATCAGCACGATGTCAATGGCTTCAGGCGATAGTCCTAAAAGAGCCAAACTTTCTTCTACCCGACTTTCAGACAAGATTCCTAAGTTACGCCTTTGTTTATCGGATAATTTTGCTGTATCAAAACTTGCATCTATCAAGTAATTTTTACCCTTGTACTGGATCAAAATAGGATCCGTCAATTCTGCCATCATATTAGCATCATTTGTTGGGTAGTAACGAGACCACACAACTTTCGGAACCGGACCAAAAAGAGTCCCTGCATCCGTCAATTTATCGGCTCCACGTAGCCATATCAGTTTCATATCATGAAATTGATATTCCTGTAAGGTGAGTTCTGCCATGCTTTACTCCTTTATCCATTGGGCTGCTATTCTTTTGCGAATCGAATCCCCAGATTTTCCATAGATTTCAATCGTTTTGGCATCCTTTAGATAACGGTCTATGGGGATGTCATCCAAGGTTTGAAGAGGTCCAATTAATCTAATAATTTCCTCAGAAATCTCAATTGCTACTTTTGTCGTATAAAGTTTTATCTGAGATACAAAGAGAGAATCCGCCTTCATCCTGTCCTTGTAGGAAGCAAAGTAAGATTCAGCCGCACACAGCTTAGTATACAAGTCTGCGAATTGATGTTGATAGACTGTCGCATCGATTAATGGTTTCCCAAATCTTCTTTTGACCTTTACAAAAGCCAGACCTGTTTCAAAAGCTCCCTCAGAGATACCAATAGAGATTGCGCTTAATCCTAGCTGTAATTTTTTGATAATATCATTTAACTGAGTTTCCCCATTTAGCGTCAATCCTAGCAGACTATCTTCTGGCAATATGACCTGATCAAAAGTTACCGAATTCACAGGCAAACCCTGTAAACCAGGTTTTGCAATATCATCTCCAAAAGCAACTCCCGGTCGAGTCGTATCAACAATGAAAAATCCGTATCCATCTTCTCCGTTAGCTTCCTGAACCTTGGCTAAGATTAACAAAATATCTGTATAGCGGCAATTTGATACAATTGACTTCTTCCCAGTTAAAGACCAACCTGTTTCTGTTTTCCTTGCAGTTGTTGCAATAACCTCCAAGCTGTCCATCAATTTTCCTTCAGAAAATCCCAAGCCAGCTAAGATTTCTCCCCTTACTAATGGTTCTACATAACGCGATTTTTGTTCCTGACTCCCATATCGTAAAATAGGATAGATACCATAACATGCCTGAGTTAGTAGAACAGCAGAAAAAGCAGGAAAATCTTTTGAAATCAAGCGAATAAAGGTTAAAAACTCGGTTCTCAAAACAGAATCTTGACTATCTAAAAGCAAGGAAAAGATATCAAATTGCTCAATAAACTGATAAAGCAATTCTCTAGGGAACTGTTGTTCATCCTCATGAGACTTGAAATAGTCCCGAATCAACACTTTCACATCTGCCTTTAATTCTCGCGCCAGCACGTCATTATAGGTCATCGCATTCACCTCATCTTAGTTGTCAGAAAACGGTTGGTAATAATCTTTCAACAATTCTTCATACACATAAGACTCTACTTCATTGTAGGAGTTTTTATAGGGTCTACAAAACCAAATATTAAATGGAATCGGATCCTTGAATCTAACCGCCTTAAAACGACTCTTATCCACAAAATATTCAACCGGCCTTGGCAAAAGGGCAATCAAATCTGTCTGATGAGTTGATTCAACTAGGAAGTCCCAAGTAGAGGAAAGATAAGCAAATTTAGCCTCAATTCGTTGTGAACGAAGTTTTTCTGTCACTAAATCATAAGTCGTAAATATTTTGTTGAAGGTTGCCAATTCATAACCAACAATATCAGACCATTCCAACAAGCTTTTCTGAGCCAGCGGATGATCCTTATCCATATAAGCAACGTATTCATCCAATTGAATGATATGTTGTTCATATTTTTTAGCATCCAGGCTCGTAGGCTCTATCAGAATAGAGAGATTCAAATCTCCATCAACCATTTTTTGACGAATTTCCTTCCCTCCACCTTCCGTAACCTGGATATAGATATGAGGATTATTTTTCAGAAAATGAGGCAAGGCACTAGCAAAATAAACTCGTAAAATCAAGGACGGAATACCAAAATTAATGGTACCTTTTTGCTTTTGAGCTTCTATATGGATCATGGAAAGCATTTCTTCATGTCGATTCACAATCTCGGTCGCATAACGATAAATTTTGCGTCCCGCCTCTGTTAAACTTTCTAATCTTCCATTCTTGCGATTGAATAATTGAACCCCTTCAGCTGCTTCAAAATTTGTCACGAATTGACTCAAGGCTGATTGACTAATGTGAATCTTCTTTGCAGCAATGGAAAGGTTGCATCCGCATTCTATGATATTGATGAAATAGTTCATTTGGATAATATCCACTTACCCATCACCTAGCTTTCCTTCACTATTTTAGTAAGTCAATTAGACAACTATTCTAGTGTTTGATAGTTGTCTACTGACTTTTTATCGAAATAACATTTCGAATACTTCATTTTAACGTTGTATATAAAGCGCTTACAATACTATCTAGTTTATATCATAACACACTAAGTAGAAAATAGCTCTTTTTTTGCTTAAATCGGCATTGTTTTTAGGTCTTCTGAGACAATGACTTCCCCAGCTGTTTTTTCAAGAACTTCTTCTAATGTCACACCAGGAGCCAACTCTTTCAATAAGAACTTACCATCTTTGAATCCAAAAACAGCTAATTCTGTGATGACAAGATCCAATACTCCCTTAGCTGAAAGTGGCAAGGTACATTCTTTCAACAACTTGGATTCCCCATCAGCAGTTGTGTGTTGAATAGCCCCGATTACACGCTTAGCACCTACCAATAAGTCCATTGCGCCACCCATACCAGGAGCAAATTTCCCTGGGATAATCCAGTTCGCAATGCTACCATCTTGGCTGACTTCTAGCGCTCCCAGAACAGTTGCATCCACGTGTCCACCACGAATAATGGCAAAGGAAGTTTGTAGATCAAACAAGGCTGCTCCTGGTAATAATGTGATAGGAGCCCCACCAGAGTTCGCTAAATTGGCATTATAGGTGTCCTTGGTTGGTGTTTCTCCAAATCGAAGGGCGCCATTTTCTGCCTGCAAAATAACATTTACTCCTTCCGGAATGTAATCAGCAGAGGCGTTTGGAATCCCAAATCCAAGATTGACCACATCTCCATCTTTAAATTCAAGCGCTACACGTCTTGCGATAATTTCTTTTGCTTTCATTTTACTTCACCCCCGCCAGTTTTTTTGTCTCTGTCCACAAGTCTCCCATCATCTGATGATGCTCTTGTGGTGTCAATCCTTGAACGACATAGTCAACTAGGATACCAGGGATGTAAATATCATTTGGATCAATTTCCCCGACTTCAACCAACTCGTTTATCTCAACAATGACTGTATCAGCCGCTAGAGCGAGTTGAAGAGAGATGTTTTTAGTAGTCCCATCTAGATAAAGATTACCATATTTATCAGCCTTAGTAGCTTTAATCAAGGCAATATCAATCTTCAATGGATCATAAATCAAATATTCTTTTCCATTTCGAGTTACTTTTTCGTGCTCATCTTCAAGAATTGTTCCTACACCTGTTGGCGTTAAAACTGCTCCAAGACCTGCACCTGCAGCATGTAAGCGTTCTACGACAGTTCCCATCGGAGTGAACTCCACTTTCATGGTTCCTGAGAAATAATCATGCTGAGCAGCAGCAGATGTTCCTACATGGGCCGCAATATACTTTGTGACCTGATGATTTTCACAAAGACGACCAACTCCAACTTCCTTACCTGGTTGAGAGGTTACAACAGACACCAAGGTCAAATCTTGCTGGTTTTGACGAACTAGTTCCTCAATTAACTCAAATGGTTCTCCCACTCCAAGAAATCCAGAAATACCAACTTTATCTCCTGAATGAATCAAGGAAATAGCTTCAGACAATGTTACAACTTTCATAACCTATCTCCTCTCTTATTTACGTTGAAAGACAGCTTTTCGTTTTTCAACAAAAGCGCGCATTCCTTCTACCTTATCTTCTGTTGAGAAGAGTAGAGCTTCCGCTTCTGTTTCCAAACGAATAGCATTTTTCAGAGGGAGTTCTGAGCCAACTTGGATAATATGTTTAGCTTTTTCAACTGCTAGCGGTGCATTTTTCATAATCGTTGCTGCTAGCTCTTCTGCCGCAGGTAATAGTTCTTCTGCTGCTACCAACTTGTTAAGAATTCCAAGATCATATGCTTCTTGTCCTTTAACCATTCTAGCAGTGAAAATTAATTCCTTTGTTTTACTAGTACCAATCAAACGAGACATTCTTTGGGTACCTGCAAAACCAGGAATGATTCCCAAGCCGACTTCAGGGAAGCCAACCATTGTCTTGTCATAGCCGATTCGGATATCAGTTGAAAGAGCTAATTCTAAACCGCCTCCCAAAGCATAACCATTCAATACTGAAATAGTTGGCTGAGTCAATTCAGATAAGCGGGTAAAGGTGTCGTTCGCATAGGTCATGTATTCATGAGCCTGAATTGGAGACATTTGGTCCATCTCTTTAATGTCTGCTCCCGCGACAAATGCTTTCTCTCCTTGACCAGTCACAATGACAACACGAATATCCTCGCTTGCTTCAATTTGGTCTAAAGCGAGATTCAAATCCTTTAAGACTTCTGAACTTAAAGCGTTCAAAGCCGATGGACGGTTAATTGTTAGATAGCCAAGACCATTCTTAACCTCTAATAAAACAGTTTTACTCATTGTTCTGCTCCTACTTGATTTATTTTGAGTACAGAGTACAGCGTCAACAAATACCAACACAAAATGTAAGAGCTTACATTTTCATCATAAACTTTTTTTTCCATCCGTCTACTTAATCTTTATTTATAGACCTATAAGTTCAACTTATAGGATGTTGTCGTCCAATCCATCCTTAAAGTCTTAGGAAAAATAAAAATACCTTATCAAGCCCTTTTAGAGAAAGACACTTGATAAGGTATGTAACTATGAGATCGGATCAAAATCTCATTTTGTAATCGTAATATTGAAAAAGAGGAAATGACGTTCAGTTTTCTAATAACTAACGTTCAACGATGAGGGCTGTTCCCATCCCTCCTCCGATACAGAGAGTAGCTAAACCAGTTTTAGCATCACGTTTCATCATCTCATGTACCAGAGTCACTAGGATACGGCAACCTGAAGCCCCAATTGGGTGACCAAGAGCAATCGCGCCACCATTGACATTTACAATATCTGTGTTAAAGCCAAGTGTTTTCCCAACCGCACAAGCCTGAGCAGCAAAGGCTTCATTTGACTCGATCAAGTCAAGATCATCAACTGTCAAATTACCTTTTTCAAGAGCTTTACGGGTCGCATAAATCGGTCCACATCCCATAATCTTAGGATCCAAACCTGCACTTGCATACGAACGAATGCGCGCAATGACTGGAAGTCCTAATTCTTCAGCTTTTTCAGCACTCATGACCAAGACAGCCGCCGCCCCGTCATTGATACCTGAGGCATTTCCCGCTGTAACAGAACCGTCTTTTTTGAAAACAGGACGCAGCTTAGACAGACTCTCCAAGCTAGCATCTTTTCTAGGAAATTCATCTGTATCAAAGACGATAGGATCGCCTTTACGTTGAGGAATGACCACCGGAACAATCTCTTCCTTAAAGCGTCCAGATTCTATAGCCGCCACTGCTCGTTTTTGTGATTCCAAAGCAAGCGCATCTTGATCATCCCGGCTAATACCATATTCTTCTGCCACATTCTCAGCTGTAATCCCCATATGGTATTCGTTAAAGGCATCAGACAAACCGTCCTTAATCATGGTATCTACCACTTTCGAATCTCCCATACGGCCACCCCAACGGAAGCTTGGCAAAACATATGGAGCTTGGCTCATGTTTTCTGCACCACCAGCCACGATAATATCTGCATCTCCGCACTGAATCGCTTGAGCAGCTAACTGCACTGCCTTCAAACCGGAACCACAAACCTTATTAATGGTAAAGGCTGGTGTAAATTCAGGAAGCCCAGCATGAATACTCATTTGGCGAGCCACGTTTTGGCCTAAACCTGCGCCTAGGACATTCCCCATAATCACTTCATCTACCTGCTCTGGTTTAATATTCGCTTTTTCCAAAGCACTCTTAATTACCAAAGATCCCAAATCAACAGCAGAAACATTCTTCAAGCTCCCGCCAAAGGAACCTAAAGGTGTTCGCACTGCCGAAACAATAACTACGTCTTTCATGACTACCTCCATCAGTGTCTAGTAAGTAAAGAAGCCTTCTTTTGTCTTCCGTCCCAATTTTCCTGCTTCGACCATTTTCTTAAGAAGAGGGGCAGGACGGTATTTTTGATCACCAAACCCTTGGTTTAGGACGCCCATAATAGCCAAACAAACATCCAATCCAATCAAGTCAGCAAGAGCCAAAGGTCCAATAGGATGATTTGCACCAAGTTTCATCGCTTCATCGATTTCCTCGGCACTAGCCACTCCTTCACCTAGAATGTAAATGGCTTCATTGATCATAGGAATCAAAATTCTGTTCACAACAAAACCATAAGAATCTTTAACATCAACTGGTGTTTTACCAATTTTCACTGTCAATTCACGAACCGCCTGAACCACTTCTTCTGAAGTCTGCAAGGCCTTAATAACCTCTACAAGTTTCATGATTGGGGCAGGATTAAAGAAGTGCATTCCAATCACGCGCTCCTGATGTTTAGTAGCAGCAGCTATATCCGTGATTGACAAAGAGGATGTGTTTGATGCTAAGATAGTTTTAGGATCTGTCAATTCATCCAATTGTTTGAAAATATTCAACTTAATCTCACGGTTCTCAGTTGCAGCTTCAATCACCAATTGGACTTGTTTCGCATCTTCATATGAAATAGATGGAAGCAAATTGGCCAATACCTGATCCTTCTCATCCGCAGACATCCGTCCTTTTTCAACTGAACGTTCCAATTGTTTTGTGATATTATTTAAGCCTCTTTGAACAAATTCTTCTTTAATATCATTTAAGTAAACTGTAAAACCAGCCTGAGCAAATACTTGAGCAATTCCGCTTCCCATTTGACCAGAACCAATAATCATCACCTTAGATATCATTATTTTCTCCTTCTTATTTTACAAAAATCCATTGCATGAAGCAAGGACGATTGAACAGAAATCCTTCAATCGCCCTTCTGACATTAAACAAAGGCACCTAGTCCAGTAATCTCACGACCAACAATCAAGGCATTCACTTCGTGTGAACCTTCATAGGTATAGATTGATTCAGCATCTGCAAAGAAACGAGCAACGTCTGTCTCAAGTGTAATACCATTACCTCCGCAAGTTTCACGAGCAAGGGCAACTGTTTCGCGCATCACCAAGGAATTGTGCATCTTAGCAAGAGCAGAGTTAAGCATCAATTCATTCCCTTTCTCTTGCATCTCAGCAATACGAGTTGAATAAGCAATAACTGCTACAGCATTTGCTTGCATACGAGCCAATTTTTCTTGAACGATTTGGAATTTGGCAATTGGACGTTTGAACTGTTCACGATCTTTAGCATATTTAAGAGCTGCAACATATGATCCACAAGTCACTCCCATAGCAATGTGAGCAACGTCCGCACGAGTGAAGGTCAAGATACGGGCTACATCACCAAAACCATTGATATTTACCAAACGGTCTGAATCTGGAACCTCTACATTCTTCATGGTAATATGGCCATTGCGGACACAACGAAGAGCAATTTTGTGTGGGATTGGTTCTGCATGATATCCAGGAGCCCCCTTACGAACGATAAAGCATTTTACCTTGCCATCCGCAACATCACGAGCAAATACAGGAACAACATCCGCAGTATCTGAACCACCAATCCAGCGTTTTTCACCATTTAGAATCCACTTGTCTCCAACACGTTCTGCAGTCGTTGCAAGTCCTCCAGCAATATCAGAACCTGAAAGAGGTTCAGTTAAAGCGAAGCAACCTTGCCAATCAAATGCAGCTAGTTTCGGAAGAAATTCTTTTTGTTGACGCTCATCACCACCCAAGAGAATTGTGTTGTAGCAAAGTCCGCCATGAACTGTATAGAATGTTGCCATAGAAGCATCGAAGCGAGCAAGTTCAAGATACAAGAAAGCAATATAAAGTTCAGATGGTTTCCAGCTACCTTCACGTCCTTCAAACAATTTTGGATTGTTCATAATTTGAGCGCCCTTAGCCACAGCATAGAATTCTTCAAAAGGAAAATCAGGTTTTTCCCAGTATTCATTAATAACCGGACGGAGATGTTTCTCAATCAAACGGCGAGTTTCTTGTAAAACCTCTGCTTCTCCCAAAGTTAGACCATCCGCATAGTGAAAAAGGTCTTCAGGATATAGTTCGCGTAAAATTTCTTCTTTTGTTGCCATAGTCATGACTCCTTTAATTGTTATAAGAGCGCTTACATTTTTGTATTCGCTATTTGTTGACAACCCCATTCTATCCCTTAGGGTATTATTTTGTCTACTTAATAAATATAAACACCCCTATAAGTTCAGATTATAGGGGCCGATTCTGACTATTTTATCAAGGATTTCCTCGTTTTTCTACTTACTTATAGGCACAAGAAAAAGTGGTTTACAAATCAGTAAACCACTCTTATTAGTTATTTCAATTTTATGATTCTTTTACTTCGAGCAAACCAACTTCACCATCTTCACGGCGATACAAAACATTTGTTGTTTGATCTTCTACATCTACATAGATAAAGAAATCATGTCCCAATAAATCCATTTGAAGAAGCGCTTCTTCTAAATCCATTGGCTTCAAATCAATTTGTTTTGAACGAACGACTTTGGGTTGCACAACATCTGCATCTTCAACTAGGGCATCTGTAAAGAGTTGACTTGTCGCAACTTTATTTTTATTCTTACGTTCGATTTTAGTTTTATTTTTACGAATCTGACGTTCAATTTTATCTGTTACAAGATCGATAGAACCATACATATCTTGAGAAACATCTTCTGCACGAAGAGTAATAGATCCAAGTGGAATCGTTACTTCAACTTTTGCTGTTTTTTCACGGTAAACTTTCAAATTCACACGTGCATCCAACTCTTGCTCAGGTTGAAAATACTTTTCGATCTTTTCGAGTTTAGAAACTACATAATCACGAATCGCTTCTGTTACTTCTAGGTTTTCACCACGGATACTATATTTAATCATATAAGTACCTTCTTTCTAAACATTTTTGTTTTTCTAACCATATTATAGCGCTTTCATTTTCATTTTGCAACTTTTTTCCTCATCTTACAAGGGAAAAAGTTTTAACATCCAGAGCACCTGCTTCTTCCAAAAGTCGTTTCACACGATTCACAGTTGCCCCTGTTGTATAGATGTCATCAATCAGCAAAATCTTCTTAGGAAGTGCAATTCCATCTTTAATAAAAAATGGAATTTCAGTAGCTAACCTTTCCAAACGGCTTTTAGAAGAACTAGCCCTCTCTTCTCTTTTTCCTAATATATCTTTAAAAGAAAAGCCTGCCGCTTCGACCAAACCTTCAACCTGGTTAAAACCCCTCTCAAGTAATCTTTTAGGACTTAGGGGAATTACAACAAATTGATAACCTCTATACTGTTTCAGCTCCTCAGCAAGAACGGAAGCAAAAACTTTTCTAAGCAAAAAATCGCCATCAAACTTATATTGACTGAAAAAGTCTTTCATAGCTTGATTATAGGTAAAGATTGCCTTATGATTAACCTGCACTCCTTCTTTACACCAAAGTTTACAATCTTGACACTGAGTTGACACCCCTGTTTTCATACAGTTTGGACAATATTTCTCACCAATCTTCTCAAAACTAGAAGCACAAGCTAAGCAAAGATAACTGCAGTCGTCCTTCAAAAGGAAGAGACTACTAAAAGTCAGCTCACACTTGGTAGTCTGTCCACATAATAAACAGTTCATAAACCTGCCTCCATGTTCATCTGCTTGATTTCCTTGATTGCCTTTTTGATGGAAGTATTTAATCCATCATGAAAGAAGAGCAACTCACCAGTTGGTCTGTCCATACTACGCCCAACTCGCCCACCAATCTGAATCAAGCTAGACTTGGTAAAAAGGCGATGATTGGCCTCTACTACGAAAACATCCACACAAGGGAAGGTAACCCCGCGTTCCAATATTGTTGTACTGATCAGTATTGTCAGTTCTCCATCTCGAAAAGCTTGCACTTGCTCTAATCGATTTTCTGTGACAGAAGATACAAAACCGATATTCTCATCTGGGAAATACACCTGTAGTATTTCTTTTAGTTTTTCTCCTTTCTTAATCTCTGATGCAAAAATCAGTAAGGGATAACCTGTTCTTCTCTGCCTCTCAATATAAGTCTTTAACTTGGTTGACAATTGATTTTTCTCTAAACAGCGATTAAAATCTGATAGCCAGACTGGCTTAGGAATAATCAAAGGATTTCCATGAAACCGTCTCGGCAAGCTTAATCGTTTTAATTCTCCTGTGCGAACATTCCTATCTAACTCATCTGTAGAAGTTGCTGTAAGGAATATCCTCACTCCATCCTCCTTTACACTATTCTTTACAGCATAGTAAAGCATAGAGTTGTCAACATAAGGAAAGGCATCTACCTCATCCACTATCAGCAAATCAAAAGCATGATAAAATTTTAATAACTGATGAGTCGTTGCAACTACTAGGGGAGTTCGAAAATAGGGCTCTGATTCGCCATGGAGTAGTGCTATATCGCAAGCAAAGTCATTCTGCAGTCGCTTATACAGTTCTAAACACACATCAATTCTAGGACTGGCCAAACAAACTGCACCTCCATCATCAATCACTTTAGCTACAACTTGATAGATCATCTCTGTCTTTCCAGCTCCTGTCACAGCATGAACTAAAGTCGGTTCTTTCTTTTCGACTGCTCGAATCAACCCCTCTGATACCTTCTCCTGAAAAGGGGTTAACTGACCACACCATTTGAGAACATCTTGCTTAGGAAAATCTTCCTGCGGAAAATAGTACAAAGCTTGATCACTCCTGACTCGCTTCATCAGCAAACACTCCCTACAATAGTAGGCACCAATAGGCAAATACCATTCTTCTAGAATCGAACTATTACAACGTTGACAAAACAGTTTCCCCTTCTCTTTTCTCATTGCTGGCAGTTTCACTGCAACCTGTCGTTCTTCTTCAGTTAATTCTTTCTCAGTAAACAAGCGACCGAGGTAATTTGGATTTACTTTCATACTTCTTTATTCGTAAAAATATAGCGCTTTAGGTAATTTTTTAGTACAATTAAATCATGGAATTTAGAACTATTAAAGAGGATGGACAGGTCCAAGAAGAAATCAAAAAATCGCGCTTTATCTGTCATGTCAAGCGTGTTTATAGCGAAGAAGAGGCTCGTGACTTCATCACTACCATCAAAAAAGAACACTATAAAGCCACCCATAACTGCTCTGCTTTTATTATAGGGGAACGCAGTGAAATCAAGCGTACGAGTGATGATGGGGAGCCTAGTGGTACTGCCGGAGTCCCTATGCTGGGTGTCTTAGAAAATCATAATCTTACCAATGTCTGTGTGGTAGTGACACGCTACTTTGGTGGCATCAAACTAGGTGCTGGTGGTTTGATTCGTGCTTATGCAGGTAGTGTGGCCTTGGCTGTCAAAGAAATTGGCATTATTGAAATCAAAGAACAGGCTGGTATAGCCATTCAGATGTCTTACGCTCAGTATCAAGAATATGGCAATTTCCTTAGAGAGCATCATCTCATGGAGCTAGATACAAACTTTACAGATCAAATTGCTACAATGATCTATGTTGATAAGGAAGAGAAAGAAAAGATCAAGTCTGATCTTGTAGAGTTTTTTAATGGAAAGGTTACTTTAACAGATCAAGGTTTACGAGAAGTTGAAGTTCCTGTAAACTTAGTGTAAACAAAGGAGAAATACATGGCGTTTGGAAAATTTATTCAAGGACTTGCTGGTAACTTCAGCGAGCAAAACAAAGAAGCTCTTATCAAAGAATATGGTCAATACCTACTAGAGAATGAAGAAATCCAAAGTGGGTATAAGCTCATTCGTGACGCAATCATCTTTACAAATATTCGTATCATCTTTACAGATAAGCAAGGTGCCACTGGTCGCAAGGTATCTGTTAAGTCACTCTTTTTGATGAACATTGTAAACGTTGAAATGGAAACTGCTGGAACAGGTATAGATGATAGTGAGATTACGATCACTTATTTAGAAAATGTCTTTCTAAAAGCACATAATGAGCATCTGAGTTTCCATAAATTTGAATTCCCTAAAAAAACAGACATCCTCCCTCTTTACACCTATTTATTAGAATTGGCTTATCACAATCGATTAAAAATTAATAGTTTAGACCTTTGATATAAAAAAATCCTATCACTTTGATAGGATTTCTATATTTTACAAATAGCCTTGAGCGCGTTATACTAGTATCATCTTATACAAAGAGGTATATCTATGACTATTTATAATAATATCACTGAACTTATTGGACAAACACCGATTGTTAAACTCAACAACATTGTTCCAGAGGATGCTGCAGACGTCTATGTTAAACTAGAAGCCTTTAACCCAGGATCTTCAGTCAAAGACCGTATTGCCCTTAGCATGATTGAAAAAGCGGAACAAGATGGTATTCTAAAACCGGGTGCTACTATTGTTGAAGCAACGAGTGGAAACACTGGTATCGGTCTTTCATGGGTAGGTGCTGCTAAAGGATATAAAGTTGTTATCGTCATGCCTGAAACGATGAGCGTGGAACGACGTAAGATTATCCAAGCCTATGGTGCTGAACTCGTCCTCACTCCTGGTAGCGAAGGAATGAAAGGGGCTATTGCCAAAGCCCAAGAAATCGCAGCTGAACGCGGTGGTTTCCTTCCTCTACAATTTAACAATCCAGCTAATCCTGAAGTACACGAAAGAACAACAGGAGCTGAAATACTAGCTGCTTTCGGTTCTGATGGACTAGATGCTTTTGTAGGTGGTGTTGGCACCGGTGGAACGATCTCAGGTGTTTCTCACGCTCTTAAAGCAGCAAATTCAAACATTCAAGTTTATGCAGTTGAGGCAGACGAGTCGGCTATCTTGTCTGGTGAAAAACCAGGACCTCACAAAATTCAAGGTATCTCAGCTGGATTTATTCCTGAAACACTTGATACAAAGGCCTATGATGGTATCGTCCGCGTAACATCAGATGATGCTCTAGCACTCGGACGTGAAATTGGTGGAAAAGAAGGCTTCCTTGTTGGGATTTCTTCAGCTGCAGCAATTTACGGGGCAATTGAAGTTGCCAAAAAATTAGGTACAGGGAAGAAAGTCCTTGCTTTAGCACCAGATAACGGCGAACGTTATTTGTCTACAGCACTCTATGAATTTGAAGTGTAAACAAAAAGCCCTTATTAAAGGGCTTTTTGTTTACACATACAGAATCTACTCTCTAGACCAAAAGAAAAAGGAAGCAAGTTGCTTCCTTTTCTATTAGTTATTCAATGCTGCTGCCATTGTAGCTGCAACTTCAGCTTCAAAATCATTTGCAGCTTTTTCGATACCTTCACCAACTTCAAAGCGAGCGAACTCAACTACTGAAGCGTTAACTGAATCAAGGTAGGCTTCAACCGTCTTGCTGTCATCCATGATGTATACTTGTGCAAGAAGTGTGTATGCTTGGTCAACTTTAGTGTTGTCAAGCATGAAGCGATCCATTTTACCTGGGATGATTTTGTCCCAGATTTTTTCCGGTTTGCCTTCTGCAACCAATTCAGCTTTGATATCTTCTTCAGCTTGAGCAATCACTTCATCAGTCAATTGAGCTTTTGATCCATATTTCAAGTGTGGAAGAGCTGGTTTACCAACCATTGCACGGCTATCATTATCTTGGTCAATCACGTGGTTCAATTGTGCCAACTCATCTTTAACGAACTGCTCATCCAATTCTTTGTAAGAAAGAACTGTTGGTTTCATCGCAGCAATGTGCATTGAGATTTGTTTAGCAAGCGCTTCGTCTCCACCTTCAATAACAGAGATAACACCAATTCGACCACCATTGTGTTGGTATGCTCCAAAGTGTTGCGCATCTGTTTTTTCAAGCAAAGCAAAACGACGGAATGAGATTTTTTCACCGATTGTAGCTGTTGCAGATACATAGGCTGCTTCAAGAGTTTCACCTGAAGGCATTGTCAAAGCAAGTGCTTCTTCGTTATTAGCTGGTTTACCTTCAGCAATTACTTTAGCTGTTGCATTTACCAACTCAACGAATTGAGCATTTTTTGCAACGAAGTCAGTTTCAGCATTTACTTCAACTACTGCTGCAACGTTACCGTTAACAAATACACCAGTCAAACCTTCAGCTGCAACACGGTCAGCTTTCTTAGCTGCCTTAGCCATACCTTTTTCGCGAAGCAATTCGATTGCTTTTTCGATATCACCTTCAACTTCAACCAATGCTTTCTTAGCGTCCATAACACCAGCACCAGATTTTTCACGCAACTCTTTAACAAGTTTAGCTGTAATTTCTGCCATTTTGATTCTCCTATATTTTTTAAAAATAGGAGAGCCGGGCTAAGCCCCGCCCTCCTAGGTAATGATTACTTATTTGAATTAAGCGTTGTCGCCTTCTACAACTTCAACGATTTCTTCGATTGAGTCTGCTTGAGCTTCTGAAGCTGCAAATTCAGCTTCAACTGCTGTTGCGTCTTCGCCTTGACGTCCTTCGATGATAGCGTCAGCCAATTTAGCTGTAATCAATTTAACCGCGCGGATAGCGTCATCGTTAGCTGGGATGATTACATCGATATCGTCTGGATCAGTGTTTGTGTCAACCATCGCTACAACTGGGATTCCCAATTTTTTAGCTTCTTTAACAGCGATTTGTTCTTTATGTGGGTCAACTACGTACATTACATCTGGGATACGAGGCATGTCTTCGATACCACCCAAGAATTTTTCAAGACGTGCACGTTGTTTGTTAAGAAGTGCAACTTCTTTCTTAGGAAGAACATCAAAGATTCCTTCTTCTTCCATACGTTTGATTTCTTTCAAACGAGCGATACGTTTTTGGATAGTTCCCCAGTTAGTAAGAGTTCCACCCAACCAACGGTGGTTGATGTAGTATTGACCTGAACGTTCTGCTTCTTCTTTAACAGCATCAGCCGCTTGTTTTTTAGTACCAACGAACAATACAACTGCATCATTAGCTGCCGCATCACGCATGAAGTCGTATGCTTGGTCAGCGTATTTTACAGTTTGTTGCAAGTCGATAACGTGGATTCCGTTACGCTCAGTGAAGATGTACTTAGCCATCTTAGGATTCCAGCGACGAGTTTGGTGACCAAAGTGTACACCAGCCTCAAGAAGTTGTTTCATTGAAATTACTGCCATGAGTATTTCTCCTTTTTGTTTTTTTCCTCTTCTCAATTTCAACTTGCAAAACGACCCGAGGGCAACAGTTTCACAATTCATCAAGAATGAGTATTATCGTTTACACGACAAGTTTCATTCTACCACATTTTAGCCATATTTTCAAGTGATTTTGATAGATTTCGGTCTTGCTTTCGATAAAAAATAATAAAAGAGACTCAAATCGAGCCTCTTCGTTTCATTCATTAGTTTGGATAAATGTAAGTAACATAACCTTCAGATGTTGTAGTTGGGTTAAACCATCCACGTTTGTTACCGATTGTACGATCTCCACCATAGTTTGATTCTGATACTTGAATGCTAGTTGATGATGAAACAGCTGTAACAACCGCTACGTGTCCATATCCACCGTCATTCCAACATGCAATCGCACCAACTTGTGGTGTTGAGCCTGTACGGAATCCTGCAGCAGCTGCACTTGTAGCCCACTGTGCTCCGTTACCCCAGTAATCTCCGGCCCAAGGTGCTAATGTTTTAGCTCCCCAAGTACATTCACCAGTTGGATAACTTGAAGCATTTGTACTGTATGTTGGACGCTGTCTAGTAGGAGTAGGTGCTGGAGTAGGTGCTGGAGTAGGTGCTGGAGTGTAGCTTGAGTCCTCGTCGTCAGATGCTGATGCTGACGCTGATGTAGATGTTGCTTGCACTTGAGCTGAGAAACTTGTGTTTCCAGAAGCAACAACTGATTGTTGTTGACTTGTTTGACGTGCTTTATAAGCTGCCTCTGCTTCAGCTGCTGCCTTCGCTTCTGCCTCTGCTGCTGCTTTTTGTTCCAACAAGGTAGCTTTCTCGCCTTCTGCAGTAGCTTTCTCTGCAGCAAGGTTCAACTCAGCAACTTTTAACTCCGCCTGTTTTGTTGTCAATGTTTGTGCATCGTCAGCAAGCGTTTGTTGGTTCGCAATTACAGTATTGATTGCTTCATTATTTGCAACTTGTTTTTCTGAGATTGATTTTTTATCAGCTTTTTGTTGCTCTAACATTTTGTTGTTAGCCGACACAATCTCGCTCATAGCCGCAACACGGGAAATAGCTTCTGTAATTGATTTTGAATTTACAATTGTATTGATATAGCTAGTTGCAGCACCGTTTGTTTGTGCGCTACGTGCTTGTTTTTCCAAAGATTCATTACGAGCAACAATGTTCTTAGAGAGCTCTGTAATTTCTCCTTCAAGTTTTTTAGATTCCGCTTGTAGTGTTTCATTTTCAGCTTGCAAGTTTGTTTGCTGTGTTTGAATAGCTGTAACTTGCGTTTGGATTTCATCTACCTGTTTTTGAGCTTCTTTTTGTTGAGCTGTCAAGTCACTAATCTTACTATCTTGAGCAGCAATTTTTTCATCAGTTGTTTCAGCGTGAACAGTTGTTAACACCGACACTTGAGACACTAATACTGTACTTAATAAAAGTGACGCTAAGATTTTTTTCTTCATATTGTGTAGATACTCCTTCTATTTAAGACATTACTAGTATACCAAAAAAAGACATAATAAATATTACGCCTTTGTTACATTTTTATTTCTTTCTTATAGATAATATTTTTCAAAAATATACTGGAAAATCACCATCCACAAAAAGTTTAAAATCATTGATGGGACAAGACTGTAGACAATGAAAACTGGCATTGATTCTACTGTCAGTCCCATAGCAAGGGCCAGGAGATAACTACCCATATCAAATAGGAAGCTCATCACAACTATTGTTAACATTCTCGTCCAACGGTTCAACAAAGTCACACTATTAAACTTGTGAAGTGAGGCACCTATCAAGATAAATAAAAGTGTCGCAATTCCTATCAAGTGGAAAAAATAGATATCGTACACCAAACCTGCTATACAGCAATAAGCTAGATAGAAGTATTCTGATACCTCAATTGTCTCAAACAAGAGAAATAAAAACAGGAAATGACTGGCTAAGTGAAAATGTGGATAAAAGGATTCTACTAATTGACCAATATGTGCATCAATTAGCACAAGAAAAGGAAGTAAAAAGAAAATACCAACTTGTTTTAACAGTCTCATTGTTAATTCCCCACTAGCTCTACCACATGAAGATCTTTAGTATCAGCACTTAACTTTACTGTTACCTCTCGTGTTAGATAATCACTGCTATGAGTTGTAGCAACAACCTCTCCAACAGGAATATCCTTAACATTAAAGTTTCCAAGCCCCCCTGTAGTCACCCTATCTCCAGCACTAATGTCGCTGTTACTGTTTAATTGACTAATTTTAAGAAGTTCGGTTTCTTTGTCATAACCAACGATAATTCCGTAAATTTCAGTAGAACCATGCAAGATTTTAACGGAAATTTTATCCGAATTTTCGGTATTTGTCAACAGGTTGACAGTCGTTGAATGATCCTCCACTTTTGAAACACTGCCAATCAAGCCCCCATTTGCAATGGCCAACATATTTTCAGAAGCACCCTTTGAACTTCCTGCATCTATCGTTAACTCTTGCTTCCAAAATACCGGTGAGCGCGTAACCACATCTGCTGCTATGTTTTTTGTAGCCTGCAATTTTGACTTCATATCCAGCAACTGACGTAGTTGTTCATTTTCAGTTTTTAAACTTTCTAATTGATTAGACTCCACTTCTAGTTTGTAGAGTTGCTTTTTTAAGCTTTCATTTTCATTATAAGTCTGCGTCAAATGGTCCAAATCCGATTTGAAATCGTCAAACCACTGAAAGGGTTTTTTGACAATTCTATCCACTAAAGAAATCCCATCTCCTAGTTTCGTCACAATAGTGCTTGAATAGGTTGTCACTAATAGTACAGAAACTGCCAGAACTGTGACAAAAACGATGATTAGATATTTTGATTTTTTAAAACGGTTCATATTCCTACCTTTATACTAAAAATCTGCTACAGTGAGCTTCTTATCAATCCTACAAACCTGCTAAGATTTTAAGAAAAATAAGAAACATCCCAGTACCAAAATCACAAGAATTGCCAGTGTATCCTTTTGACTCCATCTCAACTGTCTATACTGGCTTCTACCCTTTCCTCCCTGATAACCACGCGCTTCCATGGCTATTGCCAATGAATCTGCACGCTTTAAGCTCGTAGCAAACAGAGGAATTAAAATTGGAATCATAGCCTTTACTTTTTGAACGATGCTACCTTCGCCAAAGTCAACTCCACGAGCTTTTTGAGCATTCATAATTCTCGTCGTATCATCCATCAAGGTTGGAACAAAACGCAAACTCATTGATAACATGAGACCAATTTCATGAACGGGAACTTTCACGCGTTTCAGAGGTGCTAAAAGAGCTTCAACTGCGGCTGCCAGGCTCAAAGGCATGGTCGTTAAGGTTAGCAAGGTTGAAAAGAAAATAATCAACACAAAACGACAGAAAATAATCCCAGCTTGCTGCAAAGCATAATCCGTTATTCTTATAAAAGAAAACTCAAATAAGACATTTCCACTTGAAATGAAAAAGAGCTGAAATAGAGTCGTAAAAGCAATCAAGAAAAACATGGATTTTAATCCCTGAACAAAAAATGAGAGGGAAACGCCCGACAAAGCGATAAATATACCTGTTGCTATAAACAAAATGAGATTGGTGAGAGGATTATTGGCCCAAAATACAATCAAAATTAACAGGATCATAGCAAGCAATTTACTACGTGGATCCAAGCGATGAATGATGGAATCCCCCGGTATATAACGCCCTAAAATCATACTATCCATTTAGCGACTCCTTAAACTCCTCTATCTTGATTGGCAGTTTTTTAAAAGCTACACCTCTATCTGCCAAACGTTTACAAAAGGCTGTGATTTTAGGCACACCTAACTGCACTTTTTCCATAGAGGGTACATCTTGGAAAACTTCGCTCGGTTTACCACTTTTGACTAAACGCCCCTTTTCCATAACATAGACCTGATCAGCATACGTAGCTACGTCATCCATTAAATGCGTTACCAGAACGATTGTCATTCCAGAAAGGTGGAGTTTTTTAAACAAGGTCATCAATTCTTTTCTGCCCAGAGGATCTAGCCCTGCTGTTGGCTCATCCAAAACTAAGACAGTTGGCTCCATGGCTAGCATACCTGCTATAGCCACACGTCTCATTTGGCCACCCGAAAGTTCAAAAGGACTGCGCTCAAAGAGTGACTCATCGATGCCTACCAAGGCTAACTTTTCACGCGCAATTTTCTTGGCCTCTTCCTCAGAAACTCCAAAATTTTGCGGTCCAAATGCAACATCTTTCAAAACAGTCTCTTCAAAAATCTGATTTTCAGCAAATTGAAACACTAGACCAACCTGCTTTCGAATCTGACGAATTTCTTTATTGGTTGATGTAGGGGTAATGACGGTATCGAAAACTCGAACAGAACCCTTACTTGGTACCAATAGGCCATTTAAAAGCTGTAAAATCGTTGATTTCCCACTACCTGTGTGCCCTACTAAAGCTGTATAGGAACCGTCCTCAATCGTCAAAGAAACATCAGTCAAGGCTGATGAAGATAGGGGAGTCCCCTCTTGATAGGTAAAGCTCACATTTTCTAGAGTAATTCCCATAGCTTGTCCTCTAGCTCTCCTTCTGTCAAATAACCATCCGGCAACTGATAACCAGTCTCTCTCAAAGATTCTTTCAATTGATTAGCAAAAGGCTCATCTAACCCTATCTGGTCAAGGTCAGCCCGAGAAAAAAGTTCTCTTGAGCTGCTGGTTGACTCCACTTGGCCTTTTTTCATGACCAAGACACGGTCACTCATCGCAACTTCTTCTAAGTCATGTGTAATGGAGACGACTGTCATCTGATGGTCTTTTCGAATCTCTTGAACTGTCTGAATCAGTTCTCGTCGTCCCTCAGGATCCAACATACTTGTAGCCTCATCCAGAATTAGAATAGCTGGCCTCAAGGCAATAACTCCTGCAATGGCCACCCGCTGTTTTTGTCCACCAGATAAACGAGCTGGTTCTCTCTTCTTAAAGTCCAGCATCCCTACCAACTCCAAAGAATCAGCCACTCTCTTCTTCATTTCTTCTCGAGGAAGTCCCTGATTTTCTAAGCCAAAGGCGACATCATCTTCAACAGTTGCCCCCACAAATTGGTTATCTGGATTTTGAAAAACCATACCAATTTGACGGCGTAAGTCCCAAACATTCTCAGAGGACAGCAATTGCCCATCTATCCAGATTTCCCCAGACTCTGCTTCAAGCAATCCATCAATCAAACGGATAGTTGTCGATTTCCCACTCCCATTATGACCTACAATCGAAAGCCATTCCCCCCGTTTCACGTGAAACGAGACATTATTAACATCATAATGATCCTGATCTTCCTTGTAACGAAAAGACAGATTTTTTACTTCAATAATCGATTTCATTTCGAACCAAATGTCCCTTTGAATACATGAGCGCTACCCTTGAAATAATCATAGCCAGAGTAGATAGTGAAAAACAAAGCGATATAAAGCAACAGCTGACCAATTAAATTCCAATGTAAGAGCAAAAAGATAATGGCAAACATCTGACTAAAGGTCTTGATTTTCCCTGGCATCGCTGCCGCAAGAACTGTTCCTCCCGTCTCAACGAGCAACAAACGCAAGCCTGTCACCGCAAGTTCACGACAGATGATAATAGCAACAACCCAAGCTGGAGCCATACCCAACTCAATCAACATGATAAAAGCTGACATAACCAACAGCTTATCCGCCATTGGATCTGCAAACTTTCCAAAGTTGCTAACCACATTCCATTTACGAGCAAGGTAACCATCGAGATAATCCGTTATACTAGCAACTGAAAAGATAATCGCTGCCAGCAGGTGGCCACCTTGTGAATGGTCCAAAGTCAAAATAAGAATAAAGAGAGGTATAAAGAGAATTCTACCAATTGTTAATACATTAGGAATTTGTTCTTTTTTCATTGCTTTTTCCTTAATCTGTAGTAAATGTAAGTGTTACAGTTCCAGTCTGAGTTGTCAGCTTCGAAGTATCAATCGTTTGATTGTCCACAGTCACAGTAACTCCCTTTACCACACCCAAAGTAATAGTTACAGAATCTTTCGTTGAAACTGTTGTTTTTGCATTCTTATTGTCTGCGGATAGTGTCACACCACCTTCCAACTCACTTCCCGAAACACTAACCCAGCTAGTCGTATCTGAAACTGCCAGCTGAACAGTAGCTGTTTCCTTACTCGTTTTATAGAGAGCTTCAATGCGGTTTCCTTCGCCTGACACTGTAATAGTTGATTCCGTAGTAAAAGATGAGCTAGACGTCTGACTACTAGAAGATGAACTAGATGAGGTTGTGGAACTAGTTGAGCTCACAACACTATAAATAGCTGAAGAAGAACTTGGCTGAGTTTGGATGTAGTTCCAAACATAGTAAGTCACAAAAATTAAAATCGACAAAGCAAATAGAACGAAATAAAACAAGGGGAGATAAGACGTTTTTTTCTTATTTGATCGTCTGCGACCAGACAAGTCTTCTTCATCGACATCTACCTCTTCATAAGTGATCATACTACCTGAATCATAGGCATCCAAAACAATTCTTTCATCCAACTCTACTGCCCAGGCATATTTTCTTAAAAAAGAACGAGCGTAGAAGGTGCTAGGAAGTTGATCGAAATCATCCGCCTCCATAGCTTCTAGAAAATGCAACTGAATTTCAGTTTTTTCCTGCAATTCTTCTAAACTCAATCCCTGGTTAATTCTAGCTAAACGTAGAACCTCGCCAATTGTTTTTTTTCTCATACGTACCATTCCTTCTTTCTAGTATTAGTCATCTTTTAAGCTGGAAAGATTGTAAAATCAACTAGATCACCATTATCAATCAAACGATGTCCAGCTTCTAGAACATCCTCCAAAGTAATTTCCTGTAAAATTTTCGGAAAATCAAAAATTGTTTCTCCGCGATCCATCGGATCGTATTGAGTTGCAATAAATTCCAAGGAGTTCATACTACTGAAAAATTCTCCAAACATCTCACTCTTAACAAGATCGAGATGCTCCTCAGTAATATCTGCATCACTACTAAACTGACGAATCGCTTTCCGAAATTGGTGCGACAAAGAAACAGGTTCCTTGGTATCCATCGTCAATATCACAAAATGAAAGCGACTATTTACCTCAACCTCTAGTGACAATGACGCATCTAACTTCCCTGTCTCATACAACCTTTGAAAACGGTCAGAAGTCCAACCAAACATCATCGTAAATAGCAATTTCAATAAAATATTGTAACGATAAGACTCCTCTTCCGTTATTTGACCAGTTCCTCTAATAGCAACAGCAAGTTTGGGTGAAGAAACTTCCATCCGAAGGCTATCTGTTTGCTTCACAGGCTGCAAGGNTAGTTTCTCTTTTGTAACTGTAAACTGTTCTAAAGTCTTCTTTTCCTTTTTCGAAAAGTATTTCTCTACAACTTTTACATCAATATTTCCAACTAAAAACAATGACATGTTGACAGGTTTGTAAAACTCTGTAAAGTTCTCTTTTAAATTTGAAACTTGAATCTCAGAAATTGATTTTTCACTTCCAACAATATCTGTTGCTAGAGGAGTATCAGGATAAAGGTTGGCTAATGTTGCAAAAAACAAGCGTGAGTCTGGATCGTCTTGATACATTTCTCGTTCTTGCTGGATAATATCCTGTTCTCTCAAAACAGACTCTTCTGTAAAATGAACATCTCCGACTAACTCATTTAGCAAATCTAAATTCTCTAATAGATGGTCAATTGTTGAAAAAAGATAGCTGGTCTTAGTAAAGCTTGTAAAGGCATTACTGTCTGCACCTAATCGAGTAAAAGCTGCCATCATATCCTCAGAATTTTCTCTTTCAAACAATTTATGTTCAAGAAAATGTGCAATTCCTGCTGGATGATGACGTAAACCTTTGTCTAAACTTGTATAAGTTGCATCTACGGAACCAAATTGAACCGTTACAATCCCATAAACCTCATTGAAGTCTTGTTTAGGGAGTAAAGAAACTGTCAATCCATTTGACAATTGTGTTTTGTAGACTGTTTCCTTTACAGCAGGATAGTATTTTTCTTCAAAAATAGCCTTTGTCATTCTACTCCTTCCATAAAGTAAATTGCTTGTAACTTCAAACTGTTGGCAGCTTTACATACCGCTTCTTTATCAACACTCTCTAATTTTGCCACCAATCGATCCATATCAAAGCTTGATTTCCCCAATAGAACATTCAAATAGACTCTTTCAACCAGGGTCTGTTGATTATCTTGAGCAATTAATAAAGATCTTCGAATCATCTCCTTGGTTTGTTCAAGTTCAAAATCTGTAAAGTTGCCCTTTTTCAGATCTAGCAATTGATGATTCATCATTTTTCTAGCTTGATTTCGATTTTCTCTATCAATACCCGCATACATCCTTAACAGACCACTAAACAAATTCAATTGACTAGAGACTGTATAGGCTATTCCAGCATTTTCACGAACGTTTGTAAAAAGTTTCGAATGTGCAAATTCACCCAACAAACCATTCATAACAAGCATGGGCAAATGCTCATCATCGCCATATTTTATAGAAGAATGATAGCCTAATTCCAAAATTGATTGCCCAACATTCCTCTGAACCATTCCCTCTCGTAGGACATTCGAATAAGACTGCTGGTACTGGATGGCAACATCACTCTTTCTAGCTGTAAAGGGTAATGACTTCAGCGATTCTGTAATTTCTACTTCATTAAAATCACCTAAGAAAAAGAAATCTATTCGATCATTTTTCAGAGCATCTTGAAAGCAGGTGTAGCTACTTTCCGGAGACTCATTTGAAATGCTATTTCGTAAATCACTGTATCTCAATTGAAGACGCTCATCATGGAAGAACAAGCTATCCAACTCCTTATGAGCAAAATAAAATGAATCATCCATATCAGTAGCTAAACTAGCCAATAACTGTTTTCTTTCAATTTCAAATAAGGCTGGCTCAAAAGCACCATCTTGAACTAAGGGAGCAAATAAAGTCTGTTTGACCAATTCCAAAATTCGAGAAATCAAGACATTCTTTTTACTTAAAAAATCATCCTGCACATAGGTAAATGTTAAGTCAAGAATATGCGCCTGTCCTCTACGATAAGCACTCGTAGAAATATCTGTTCCATACAAACTTGCCAAGTATCTGCGAAATGCTTGTGATGTGGGATAAGCTTGATTTGCCGTCTCCAACATACTCGCGCTCAACATGCGCCCTGCTATTGTCTCAAGAGATAAGGGAGCAGTAAAACGAATAGTGATTTTATTTGTTTTAAACTTTTTGGATTGAACAAAATGTGCTGAAATTCCAGGCACTAATTCCATACCTTACCTCCTTACATATAGAGTTCTATTATACCACGAAAATCAAAATTTTTCTTGTTCTCTTTATAGCTTTAAAGAGTAAAACCGTTTTCATTTCAGCTAACTTTCCTTCAGCTATTTCAAGGAAAATATGGTATAATACCAAAGATTGAGGTGAATTATGGAATACAAATTATTTGAAGAATTTATTACGCTCCAAGCCCTCCTAAAAGAGCTTGGAATTATACACAGCGGTGGCGCTATCAAATCCTTTCTAATGGAGCATCAAGTTTACTTTAATGGTGAGTTAGAAAGTAGACGTGGGAAAAAAATCCGTATTGGAGATACGATTGACATTCCTGATTTAAAGATTGACATCACCTTGACACAACCAAGTTTAAAAGAGCAAGAAGAGTATCAAGCAGATAAGATTGAGAAAGAACGAATTGCTAAACTTGTCAAAGAGATGAATAAAGGTGTCAAGAAAGAAAAACAAAAAACTTCTTCATCACCTAAAACCAAACAAGTTCCACGTTTTCCAGGAATATAACCATGTGGCTCCAACATTTAACAATTAAAACCTTTCGAAACTATAAAGAGGCAAAAATTGATTTCAATCCAAAATTAAATGTCTTTCTAGGTCAAAATGCACAAGGAAAAACCAATATTCTAGAAGCAATCTATTTCTTAGCCTTGACACGTAGTCATCGGACTCGTACAGATAAAAATCTCATTCATTTTGATAACGAGCAACTCCATCTTTCTGGCTTGCTACAGAAAAAAACAGGTTCTATTCCTCTAGAAATTGATTTAACGTCAAAAGGGCGTGTGACTAAAGTCAATCACTTAAAGCAAGCTCGCCTCTCAGACTACATCGGACATATGAATGTGGTCCTCTTTGCACCTGAAGATCTCCAGTTAATTAAAGGGGCCCCCTCTGTTCGTCGAAAATTTATAGACATTGAACTGGGACAAATTAAACCAATCTACTTGTCAGACTTGTCAAACTATAACCATATACTCAAGCAGAGAAATACTTACCTAAAATCCAGCCAGAAGATTGACGAAACATTTCTGTCAGTCTTAGATGATCAGTTAGTAGAGTATGGTTGTCGCGTCATAAAGCATCGGATAAAATTCATTAAAGAGTTAGAGAAATTTGGTCAAAAAAAACACTTAGAAATTTCAAATCAATTAGAAGAGTTGTCAATATTTTATCAATCATCTGTCAACCTCACTGATGAAGAGCAGCTAACGAATTCTTTTAAAATGGCTTTAGATAAAAGTAGATCAAGAGACTTGTTTAAAAAGAATACTGGAGTTGGCCCTCATCGAGATGATATTTCTTTTTATATCAATGGTATGGATGCTAGTTTTGGAAGCCAAGGTCAACATCGCAGCCTTGTTCTTTCTATCAAACTGGCAGAAATTGAGCTAATGGAAAGTATTACCAATGAGTCTCCAATACTACTGCTTGATGATGTTATGAGCGAACTTGACAATACACGGCAACTAAAATTACTAGAAACCATTTCTCAATCTATCCAAACCTTTATT
Organism: Streptococcus mitis; assembly: GCF_003942795.1. Taxonomy (GTDB): domain Bacteria; phylum Bacillota; class Bacilli; order Lactobacillales; family Streptococcaceae; genus Streptococcus; species Streptococcus mitis_BJ. Next base: position 30,792 of record NZ_RJNY01000004.1, on the reverse strand, counting down.
ACAACAACAAGTTTAGACCACTTACAAAACTTGCCAGAAAACCTTAGTATTTTCAATATTCAAAACGGTAAAATTTCTGTAAATCAAAATTGACAACACTGTAAACAAAAAGAACTCCTGAAAATCAGGAGTTCTTTTTTACTACTTACATAGAGTAGTTTGGTGCTTCATTAGTGATTTGTACATCATGAGGATGACTTTCTTTTAGACCAGCCCCAGACATTTCAATAAATTGAGCGTTGTCGTGTAATTCTTTAAGGTTAGCTGCACCACAGTAACCCATACCAGAGCGAATACCACCAATCATTTGGAAGACAATATCAGCTGCTGCGCCTTTATAGGCAACACGTCCTTCAATTCCTTCTGGAACAAGTTTGTTTGCTTCATTGACAGAACCTTGGAAGTAACGGTCACTTGAACCTTTCTTCATTGCAGCGATGGATCCCATACCACGGTAAGTTTTAAACTTACGTCCTTGGAAGATTTCCGTTTCACCTGGTGCTTCGTCTGTTCCAGCGAACATTGATCCAAGCATAACCGCATTTCCACCTGCAGCAAGGGCTTTTACAATATCTCCAGAATACTTGATTCCACCATCAGCAATGATTGTTTTACCATATTCACGCGCAACAGCTGCTGCATCATAGATTGCTGTCACTTGTGGGACACCAACCCCTGCAATCACACGAGTAGTACAGATAGAACCTGGTCCAATACCGACTTTGACAACATCTACACCCGCATCATAAAGAGCACGCGCACCTTCTGCGGTCGCAATATTACCCGCAATCAAAGTGCGGTCTGGGAAGTGAGCACGAATTTCAGCAATTTTACGTAGAACACCAGCAGAGTGACCATGGGCAGTATCAATAACAATTGCGTCAGCTCCTGCTTCAAAAAGGGCTTCGGCGCGTTCAAATGTATCTGAAGTGACACCCACCGCTCCAGCAACTAGAAGACGACCAAACTCATCTTTTGCTGCATTAGGAAATTCAATCACTTTTTCAATATCTTTAATAGTAATCAAACCAGAAAGGCGACCTTCTTCATCAACCAAAGGAAGTTTTTCAATACGGTGTTCTTGAAGAATATTTTCAGCTGTTGCAAGATCCGTACCAACAGGAGCAGTAACAAGATTTTCACTGGTCATGTGGTTTGAGATTGGCTGATTGTAATCTGAAATAAAGCGAAGATCTCGGTTTGTTAGAATACCAACTAATTTACGATTTTCAAGTGTCTCCACAACCGGAACACCACTGATACGGTAACGTCCCATCAGTTCATCTGCTTCAGCAATCGTGTGTTCTGGAGTCAAGAAGAATGGATCAATAATAACACCATTTTCAGAACGTTTTACCTTGCGAACTTCATCTGCCTGTTGCGCAATAGACATGTTTTTATGGATTACTCCAAGACCACCCGCACGAGCAATGGCAATAGCCATTTGACTTTCTGTGACTGTATCCATGGCGGCTGTTATAATTGGGATATTTAAAGTCAGATTATCTGCCAATTTTGTTGTTAAATCTGCATCATTAGGCAACACATGACTTTCTGCTGGAATGAGCAATACATCATCAAAGGTAAAACCTTTTTTAAAAAATTTAGTATCCCAATTAGACATTGAAGTTTCCTCTTTTCTTTCTTTTTGAGCTTGACTCTTTTTGTATTGTATCTATCATACCATTCTATGAAAATTTGTCAATTATATTTATGGTAGAAATCATAAAAAAACTATCCCTGTGATCCTATGGAAGAGATAGTTTTACGATTCATATTTTATCTATAATTTAAAATAATTTAGTCCCATTGCTCCCTTAACTTCAGATAGAGTTTGCCCCGCAACCTCACGCGCTTTCTCACTACCTTTTTGAAGCATATTGTACACTTCTCCCATATCCTTAGCAAATTCGATACGGCGCTCACGAATAGGACCAAGTTCGCGTTCTAATATTTCAAGTAGATAACGTTTCGTCTTCACATCACCAAGACCACCACGTTGATAATGTTCTTTCATATCCGCAATTTCTTGAGCATCTTCTGGACGACCAAACACATCTAGATAATGGAAAACCATGTTTCCTTCAATCTTACCTGGATCCTCAACCCGAATGTGGTCTGGATCAGTATACATGCTCATGACTTTTTTACGCAAAGTATCCGCATCATCTGCTAGATAAATACCATTATTAAGGGATTTAGACATTTTAGCATTTCCATCTAAACCTGGCAAACGCCCTGCTCTCTCATTTTCTGGATAAATACCTTCTGGTTCCACTAAGACATCACAGTTATATTCGTTGTTAAAAGAACGAACAATCTCGCGAGTCTGCTCAATCATTGGTTTCTGATCTGTACCAACAGGAACATAATTAGCCTTGAAGGCAGTAATATCTGCTGCTTGCGCAATCGGATAAACCAAAAATCCTGTCGGAATACTTTCTCCAAATCCTTTTTGAGCAATCTCTGTTTTTACTGTCGGATTACGCTCCAAACGAGCTAGTGACACCAAATTCATATAGTACATAGACAGCTCAGCCAACTCTGGAATCTGGCTTTGAATAAAGATAGTTGATTTACTTGGATCTAATCCAACTGCCAAGTAATCTAAGGCAACATTCCCAATCGATTCTACAATCGTTTGAGGGTCTTTGGCGTGATCTGTCAATGCTTGTTGGTCCGCCAAAAAAACAAACATCTCATACTTGTCTTCTTCCTGCAGTAATACTCTATTTTTTAGACTCCCAACATAATGTCCAATATGCAGTTTCCCTGTTGGGCGATCTCCTGTTAAAATAATGGGTTTCGTCATTTTTTTCTCCTTCGAAATGGTCTCTTCAATTATAGCATTTTTTTGTTAAAATAACAGAAAATTATTTAAATCAAACAACTAACTCATTGTAAATAAAACTGTAAACTTAATTGACATAAAATTGACAAACAAAAATTTGAATATTTCTCTCTTTTCTAGTAGAATAAATGTATTACATATTATAGGAGAAAAACATTGCTTACAGTATCTGATGTTTCACTACGTTTTAGTGATCGCAAACTTTTTGATGATGTCAATATCAAATTTACAGAAGGAAATACATACGGATTAATTGGTGCTAATGGTGCTGGGAAGTCTACATTCTTAAAAATCCTAGCTGGTGATATCGAGCCAACAACTGGTCACGTCTCTCTTGGTCCAGATGAACGTCTCTCTGTTCTCCGTCAAAATCATTTTGACTATGAAGATGAGCGAGTTATTGATGTTGTCATAATGGGAAATGAAAAACTTTACAACATTATGAAAGAAAAAGATGCCATTTACATGAAGGAAGATTTTTCCGATGAAGATGGTGTTCGTGCAGCCGAACTCGAAGGTGAATTTGCTGAACTTGGAGGTTGGGAAGCAGAAAGTGAAGCGTCTCAACTACTTCAAAACCTAAATATTCCAGAAGAGTTGCACTATCAAAACATGAGCGAATTGGCCAATGGTGAAAAAGTGAAAGTTCTCCTTGCTAAAGCCCTATTTGGCAAACCAGATGTTCTTCTCTTGGACGAGCCAACCAACGGTCTGGATATTCAATCCATTACTTGGCTAGAAGACTTCTTGATTGACTTTGATAACACCGTTATCGTTGTATCCCATGACCGCCACTTCTTAAACAAAGTATGTACTCATATGGCCGACCTTGACTTTGGAAAAATCAAACTCTATGTCGGAAACTACGACTTCTGGAAGGAATCTTCTGAGCTTGCTGCTAAATTGTTAGCAGACCGTAATGCCAAAGCGGAAGAAAAAATTAAGCAATTGCAAGAATTCGTTGCTCGATTCTCTGCCAACGCTTCTAAGTCAAGACAAGCAACGTCTCGTAAAAAAATGCTTGACAAGATTGAATTAGAAGAGATTGTACCATCTAGTCGTAAATATCCATTTATCAACTTTAAATCAGAACGTGAGATTGGCAATGATCTCTTGACAGTAGAAAATCTAACTGTAAAGATTGATGGTGAAACTATCCTGGACAATATTAGTTTCATCTTGCGTCCAGGTGATAAGACAGCTCTTATTGGACAAAATGACATCCAAACGACTGCATTAATTCGTGCAATTATGGGTGACATCGACTATGAAGGAACTGTCAAGTGGGGAGTTACTACTAGCCGTTCTTACTTGCCAAAAGACAACTCAGCTGATTTTGCAGGAGGAGAGTCAATCCTTGACTGGTTGCGTCAATTTGCAAGTAAAGAAGAAGATGACAATACCTTCCTACGTGGTTTCCTCGGTCGTATGCTCTTTTCTGGAGATGAGGTTAACAAACCTGTAAACGTCTTATCAGGGGGAGAAAAAGTGCGTGTCATGCTTTCAAAACTCATGCTCTTGAAATCAAATGTCCTTGTACTTGATGATCCAACAAATCACTTGGATTTGGAATCTATCTCAAGCTTGAACGATGGATTGAAAAACTTTAAAGAATCAATCATCTTTGCCAGTCATGACCACGAGTTTATCCAAACTTTGGCAAACCATATCATTGTTTTGTCTAAGAATGGCGTCATTGATCGTATCGATGAAACCTATGATGAATTCCTAGAAAATGCAGAAGTACAAGCAAAAGTTAAAGAACTTTGGAAAGACTAAATAAGACTTCAAACCTCAGTTGGGGTAACCAACTGAGGTTTCTATCATTCTACGAGGTAACATGAAATCATTTTTTAAAACATATTGGACCTATTTTGTTTCTTTCATCATTCCTTTAGTAATTATGACTGGAGTATACCTAACTCAAGGTATCTACTGGAATAGCGATACATCTCCACTATTAGGAGATGGTTTTCATCAATACGTTATTTTTGATGTGGCTTTACGGAATATTCTACATGGAAACGGTAGTTTGTTTTACACCTTTACAAGTGGCCTCGGACTGAATTTCTATGCTCTATCTAGTTATTACTTGGGTAGTTTTCTTTCACCCATGGTTTACTTTTTTAATCTGTCGAATATGCCAGATGCTATTTATCTGACCACTCTCTTAAAATTTGGATTGATTGGTCTGTCAACCTTCTTTAGTTTGACTAGATTATTTAAAGATATCCCAAAATTTTTAAAACTTGCCTTATCTACTTCCTATGCTCTAATGAGCTTCACTGTCAGTCAGTTAGAGATAAAAACCTGGCTAGATGTTTTTATCTTGATTCCTTTAATTATAACTGGTTTATACCTACTTATAACACAAAAGAAGCGCCTACTATACTTTACAAGTTTGTCAATCTTATTTATTCAAAATTATTATTTTGGGTATATGACAGCATTGTTTCTTATTTTCTGGTATCTCTGCCAAATTTCTTGGGACTTTAAAACTCGAAAATCATCTTTTATTGATTTTGTTGTTACCTCCTTTTTAGCAGGAATGGCTAGTTTGATTATGACTCTTCCTACACTATTTGATTTACAAACTCATGGTGAGAAGTTAACTGCCATCACAAAATTAAAAACAGATAGTAGCTGGTATCTGGATATTTTCGCAAAACAATTCATTGGATCTTTTGATACAACTAAGTATGGATCTATACCAATGATTTTTGTTGGACTGCTCCCTTTTATTTTAACCATTCTATTTTTCACAATAAAATCTATAAGGTTTCACGTGAAACTTACCTATGCAATTTTCTTTACTTTTTTAATAACAAGTTTTTACATAGAAGCACTTGATTTATTTTGGCAAGGGATGCATACACCAAATATGTTTTTGCATCGCTATGCTTGGATTTTTTCCACTCTGTTAATTTATACTGCAGCAGAAGTCTTAAATCGTCTGAAAGAACTGAAGCTCTGGAATATATTTGTCTCACTTTTTCTTGTACTAACAGGATTTTTGGCTACTGTCTATTTTAAATCACACTATTCTTTTCTAACTGATTTGAATATCCTGCTCACTCTTGAATTTCTACTAGTTTATGCTCTTTTACTTCTTGCAGTCATTAGAAAATTTATCTCTATAAATCTATTTGCAATTCTTTTGTCTTTATTTATAACAGCTGAGATAAGCTTAAATGCTTCATCTCAAATGGAAGGAATAGCTAAAGAATGGGCCTTTGCTTCTCGTAGCGCCTATAATAGAGATATCACTGCTATGGAATCCATTCTAAACCAAATTGACAATCCATTTACACGTACTGAAAAACTGCAAATTCAGACTGGGAATGACAGTATGAAATTTAACTACAATGGAATCTCTCAATTTTCGTCTGTACGAAATCGTTCAGCTAGCACTAGTTTAGATAAACTTGGATTCAAATCCTCTGGAACTAACCTCAATCTCCGTTATGCTAATAACAGTCTTTTAGCAGATAGTTTATTTGGAATCCAGTACAATATTTCTGAAACTTCACTTGATAAGTATGGCTTTCAAGAAATTTATCAAAAGGATCATTTAACCTTATATAAAAATCAACTCTCTTTACCCATTGCCTTTGCTACTCAATCTATTTACACAGATGTAAACTTTAACAATCACACTCTAGATAATCAGGCTTTATTTATAAACCAGCTTGCTAATCTCAACTTAGATTACTTCTCTCAAATAGCATATGATAAAACAGATAATTCTGAAGGTTTAACGAGCATCACAGGTTCTGCGAATGAAGATGCAAAGATTGATTATCAAATTGAGGTTCCTCAAAATAGTCAAGTATATCTCTCTTTTTCAAATCTTCATTTTACAAATGATAAGCAAAAGAAAGTTGACATCCTTGTCAACGGTGAAAAGAAGACTTTTACAACTGACAATGCTTTTAATTTCTTTAATTTGGGTTATACTGAGGAACAAAAAACTTTCAATATCAGTGTTAGTTTCCCTGGAAATTCTCAGGTGTCATTTGAATCTCCAACCTTCTATCGTTTAGATACTCAGGCTCTTACTGAGGCAATTCAAAAGATTAAAGAACAACCTGTAGAAGTATCCACCTCTAAAAATAAAGTCTTTGCTACATATGAAGTAAAACAAGATACCTCTATTTTCTTCACTATTCCTTATGACAAAGGTTGGTCTGCATACCAAGATGGGAAAAAACTTGAAATCAAGCAGGCTCAGACTGGTTTTATGAAAGTTGATGTTCCAAAGGGAAAAGGCACCATTACACTTTCCTTTATCCCCAATGGTTTTGTTATTGGAGCAGCCTGCTCACTAACTGCCCTTCTTCTTTTTGGGATTTATAATCACAGACGAAATTTATCTAAGACAGAAAAAGATTGACCAAAGAATTGGTCAATCTTTTTAATCTTCTTCCATTTTCTTAGGTTGATAAGCTAGCATACCTAAAGCAGTAAAGAAAGCTAGTGTTATAATAAGGAAAATTACTTGGTGATGAATATTTCCTGTCATAGAGATTGTTTGTCGTAAGCCTGATACCGAGTAACTCATTGGTAACCAAGGATTGACACCTTTAAAGAAAGCATTTGTCAAAGCAAGTGGATAAGTCCCTGCACTTGATGCTAACTGTAATAATAGCAAAATAAGAGAGAAGAAGGCTCCTAAACGACTATTCCAAGTTGTTAAAGCTGTCACCATAGACATGAAAGCTAAACTTGTGATTATAATTAGAATCAAGGTCCTCATCTCATGGTTCGCAGTCAATCCAATAAGATGAACACCTCCATAAACTAAAACACCTGCTAAGACAGCGATAACCCCATTTATTTCAGAACGAGACTTCAACCAAGCCCAACGACTCTCTGGATGACGTCCAGAAGGCAACTTAGCAAAAATCATATTGGTAGATATAGCAGCAACAAAAAGAGCAACTGATATCATATAAGGAGCCATGGCAATCCCATTTACAGGAACTTGGTCGTTATCTGTTTTTGAGAGAACTAGAGGTTCAGATAATGTTTCTGCATTTTTAGATTCTGTTGATGCTGATTTAAGTTGATTATTAGCATTGCCTAATCCTTGTCCTAATGAATCAACTCCTGTCTGTAAATCTTCAAGACTAGAGGTTAAGGTTGTTCCACCTTCTGCTAGTTTTCCAGCACCATCTGCAATCTTCATAGCACCACTTCCGAGTTGAGATGCTGCAGAAAGTAACTGTGTTGATTTATCTGTTAATTGACCAGAGCCAAATTGTAATTTAGTGAGACCTGCTATTAGCTCTGGACTCTTACTATTTAATTGGCTAGAACCAGATGAGAGTTTTTCGATACCTGTTACTAATTCTGGAGTTTTTCCAGCTAACGCATCTACTCCAGCTGTCAAGGTTGATGTATTTTCTGTCAACTTACTTGATCCAGAAACTAATTGATCTAGACTAGTTGTTAAACTTGCATTCTTTTCACTTAGTTGATTCGCACCTATAGAAATAGTATCCAGTCCTTTAGTATAGTTTACAACTCCTCTTTCAATTGACTGACTTCCAGGAACTAACTGGTTATCTACAGCAGTTTGCAATTTTGTAAATCCATTTGACAATGTTGTCAAGGAGCTAGATGCTGCAGGTAAGAGTTGATTTGCTTTCGTCTGCACATCAGATAGATTAGATACTTGTTGTTCTGAATTCTCTATACTTTCTTTCAATCCTCCTACTGTCGTTAAAATTGTTTTTGCTGACTCAATAGTAGAATTAGAATTTTTAGAAATAGCTTCTGTCAGTTCTTTCTTTTGTTCCTCTGTAAGAGATTGATAAGTAGCTGTTGATTGAAGGTTAGTAAGAGTTTTCTCTTGTTCTGCCTGACTTTTGGTCACAATATCCTGTGCAAGAGTTGTTAGATTTGGCAAAGCTTCTGACAATGTACTTTTCAGTTGAGTATTATCTGATATTGTAAGAGCTTGTAGTGTTTTATTTAGTTTTCCTAGACTAGTTGCTAATTGAGTTATTTGTTCATTCTGTTGAGATGAAGTATTTAATTGTGTGGATATTTCTTTGATTCCTTTATTTAATTGAGTAATACCGTCTCTCAATGTATCTGATTGACTTGATAGTTGGTTTGTACCAACAGATAATTTGTCAACTCCGCTTGTATAAGCATTGACACCAACCGAAAATTGACTGAGACCTGAATTGAGTTGTGAAACTCCACCTGTATAGGTCTTTATACCTGTATTCAGCTGATTTACACCTGCCACCAATTCAGGAGTTTTTGAGGCCAATTGACCAAGTCCAGTGTCAACCTGTGAAACTGCATTTGTATAACTTTGTAAACCACTATTAAAAGTTCCTAAACCAAGATGTAATTGCTCTATGGCAGATACATAGGCAGACAATCCCTTTGTAAATTGATTAGCTCCATTTGAAAAAGTTACACTTGAGTTAGCTAGAGTATTGAGATTTGTCGTCAATGTTTGACTTCCTTTTGCTAACTGATTAGTTCCATTAGCCAGTTTCTCACTTCCATCAGCTGCTTTATTTATCCCAGACTTCAAGTCACTCATTTTTTGAAATAGTTCCTTGGTGTATGTTTCAGTTACATTCGTAGAGACGGTTTGTTTTAATTGTGTCATTGCAGAATCACTCATCTTACTTGCAATAAAGCTACGCCCACTTGAAGTTTGATAATCAATTTGCATCTGTTCAGGGTGATTTGTTAGGATCGAAGTAGCTTTTTCAGATAGATCACTTGGTAAAGTCACTACCATATAATATTCGCCATCCTCTAGCCCCTTTTTCCCCTCTTCTTCATTGACAAAATGAAAATCTAAAGTCTTATTTTCTTTTAAATTAGACACCATGTCTTTTCCTATAGCCATTGTATTTCCATTATAAGAAGCTTCCTTGTCATTATTAACAACTGCTACAGGTAACTCCGATACTTGACCGTATGGATCCCACATTGACGATAAAAATATGATATTGTATAAAGCTGGAATGAGAGAAATTCCTATCATTACAATAATGAATGTCGGTTTTTTGAAAATTGCTTTCCATTCTTTAAACATATTTCCTCCTTTTTTAAACATATTGTCTAAATTTTTGATATAATAGATTATACATTAAAAAATCTAAATTACAAGATAAAAAAATATTTTTTAGACATATAGTCTAAATTGTTCATAAGGAGAAAATATGAAAGAAAGTAACAAACGATTAAAAACAAAGAGAAATATTGAAAATGCCATGGTTCAATTATTGATGGATCACCCCTTCGATCAAATTACTACAATTAAATTAGCAGAAAAAGCTGGAATTAGTCGTTCTAGCTTCTATACCCATTACAAGGATAAGTATGATATGATTGAACACTATCAAAGTAAGTTATTTCATACGTTTGAGTATATCTTCCAAAAACATGCTCATCATAAAAAAGATGCTATTTTAGAAGTATTTGACTATTTAGAGTCTGAACCATTATTAGCTGCTCTTTTATCTGAAAATGGCACCAAAGAGATCCAAAATTTCTTAAGAAATAAGCTTCATATCATGCTGAGCACGGATCTTCAGAAGCGTTTTATGCAACTACAACTAAATTCAATTGAATTAGAATATAGTAGCATTTATCTAACAAATGCTCTATTTGGAGTTTGTCAAACTTGGATTGCTCATGGGAAAAAAGAAAGTCCACAAGAAATGACAGACTTCCTTATGAAAATGCTAGGTGATACCAACTAAGAACAAAAAAGAACACCATCTGGTGTTCTTTTTATCTAACTCCGCCAGTAGGACTCGAACCTACGACATCATGATTAACAGTCATGCGCTACTACCAACTGAGCTATGGCGGATAAAATAGTCCGTACGGGATTCGAACCCGTGTTACCGCCGTGAAAAGGCGGTGTCTTAACCCCTTGACCAACGGACCATCTATCTGTAGCAGATATAACCATTATATCAATTTCTTACTGATTGTCAATCACTTTTTAGATTTTTTCTCTAGAATATCTTTTAGTTTACGAACTTTCAAACGGGTAATGGGACAACGATGATCTTCATAAAAAACAACTTCTAAATTTTTTCGATCAATTTCTCTCACATTTCCCACATTGACAAGGAAAGATTTATGGGAGCAATAAAATCGCTGGGTATGTTTGTCCTTTTCCTGAATATCTGTCATGGTTCCATAGAACTCTTTGGCAAAATTCTTCCCGATAATTCGCAGTTTATGAGAAACACCTGTGGTTTCGATATACAAAATATCATGGTAAGGAATTTTTAAATCATTTCCCTTATAGTTGTAATCAAAATAGTCTACAACATCTTCGTTTTCAAGTAACATACTCTTAGTATAAAAAATACTCTGCTCGATACGTTTTTTAAACAATTCATCATTGATGTCTTTATCAACAAAATCTAGAGCTGATACCTGGTATTTGTACGTTAAGGTAGCAAATTCAGATCGACTGGTAATAAAGACAATAATAGCATAGGGATTGTGATGACGGATAAACTGAGCCACTTCAAAGCCTTTTTTCTCGATTCCATGAATATCGATATCTAGGAAATAAAGCTGGTTTACTTCATCATTTTCGATATATTCCTTAAACTCACGAACTTTTCCTGTTGTCTTATATGAAATAGGAATATTCGATTCTTCAGAGATTTCATTCAATATTCTCTCTAGTCTCACTTGATGTTCAATAACATCTTCTAAAATTAATACTTTCATTCAAATTCCCTCTTAAATCTAATAATTTGTCTAAATGTGTTATCTTCCATCTCAGTTTCTAAAATAATATTGTCATACTTATCTAAAATCTCTTTGACATTATTAAGTCCTAGACCCCTGTTTCTTCCCTTGGTAGAGAAACCTAAGGCAAATAGGTCCTCTGAAGGCGTCATAGTGATTTTGCATGAATTCTGGATAACTATAACTGTTTCAAAATCCATTTTAATGACTGCAACTTCCATTTGTTTCAAGTAACTATCTGCAGCACCTTCAACAGCATTATTTAATAGAATGCTCATGATGCGAACAAGATCAAGTAAATCCATTGACAATCTAGTAATAACATCTTTTACTTCCAATGTAAACTCTACATCATTATTTCGTGCATAGACAATTGATTGAGCAATTAAACTTCGTAAAGCCGAATCTTCTATGTTGTTTAAATCAAAGTAAGTATATTTGTCTGACCTCAATTTCTGATTTGCTTTTACTAGGACTTCGTTGTAAATCCTGTCAATTTCGTGTAAATCTCCGCTGTCAATCACCATTTGCATGCTGACAAGCATCCCTGCATAGTCATGACGAAAACCTCGAATCTCATTATACAAACCCACAATCTCATCTGTATAAGTTTGTAAATACTTTTGTTCAAATTTCTTCTGCTTTAGGGCAATCTCTTTTTCAATTTGAACCTTATAAGAATTCATTGCAAAGAAAACTAATAGCAGACAGATAAAAACAATGGTTGATAAAATACTTCCGAAGCTATTTAAGTGATGAATCGTACTTACTATATCTGAAAAGAACAATAAGATATGCAATCCGAAAAAAGCAACTATCACTTTTTTTAAAAAAGGGTAGAGGTAATCTTTGTCAAAATNTGTTATTTCTAAGTGGAAATAACGACTTATTTTTATAATAATAAAATAAGTCAACAATAATACTACTAAAAAGAATATACTTTTATATTGTAATACAAGACCATCACCCATTATAGAAGATAATGTTACGGATATAAAAGTATGGGTACTATGATATAATAAGGATAGTAGTAAACTAATAAAAATCCCTTTATATTTTTCATACTTCTTTAACTTTCTTAAATAAGGGTACACAACCAAAGGAAATAAAAATTTAGACAAAGCAAAACTATCAGAATATACTAGAGTAATAATTTCTTCGAGTATCAAAACTGATATGCATGTGTAACACAAAAAAACAATTTGTTCTTTTCTATTTACTTTACAAATCCATTCATAACTTTTGCTAATGATGAGAAAATAAAAAATAGCTATCCCTAATCCAAATAAATCCATTACTCACTACCTTTATTTCATTACTTTTTTCTTGGAAAAATAAGATTACGAATCGATTCTGAAATTCTCCAGTCTCCACCTCGAATTTCTTGCAATTCTGCCTCTGTTACCTCTTTAAATTGTTCCAATTTTTCTGTATTTTTCATAATGAAATCTCCTGTATTATTTTTTTTCTTGTAAGTTAACTTACAAAACTATTATACAAAATGAAGATCATGTAAGAAAAAATTTTTCTCAACTGTACATTTTTGCACCTGAAACGCACTTTTTTAAGAAAAAAGCTGGGATGAATCCCAGCTTCGCATCTAACATTGATCCCAGCAGGATTCGAACCTGCGACCGTTCGCTTAGAAGGCGAATGCTCTATCCAGCTGAGCTATGAGACCTAACATGACCATTCTATCAAAAAACAAGAGCTAAGTCAATCTTCTATTTGTGGTAAGGAGAACCCTGTTGAATTGTAAAAGCACGGTAAATTTGTTCAACAAGAACCAATCTCATTAACTGATGTGGTAATGTCAGACGTCCAAAACTGACAGAAAGATTGGCCCTATTTTTTACAATAGGAGCTAGACCTAAACTTCCTCCAATAATAAAAGTAAGAATTGAGTAACCTTTGATAGAAGCCTGCTCTAGTTGCTTACTAAAATCTTCTGAGGAGAATGTTTTTCCTTCAATTGCTAGTACAACGACAAAGTCTCTTTCTCCAACCTTAGAAAGAATTCTTGCGCCTTCTGTTTCCAAAATTTTTTGATTTTCTAATTCACTGGCTTTGTCAGGTGTCTTCTCATCAGCGAGCTCAATCATTTCTAATTTAGCGAAACGTGAAATTCGTTTGGTATACTCAGCAATACCATCTTTTAAGTATTTCTCTTTCAGTTTTCCTACTGTTACAACTTTTATTTTCATTCTTCTATTCTATCATATCCACACTTTATTTCACATCTTATGCACATGAAAATCATCCAAAAATACTATAAAATTCACAGAATAAGGTGAGTTATCCACAACTTGTGTAAAACTTTTAAGCTTAGATTAAGTTAATAGGTTTATAATCTTGACAAACAATAGCAAACGGAGGCGTTTATGAAACACTTACAAAAATTTTACAAAAAAGGAGTTACTTTTCTTGTAATTATTCTGATAGGATTTTTGAGTGGTGCACTAGGAAGTTTTGTAACATTACAACTTTATCAAAAACAAGGAAATCAAGCTACAAATAATAATTCTGGCACTGTAACTCAAACATCATACAAGAATGAAAACTCAACTACTCAAGCAGTGAATAAAATTAAGGATGCTGTTGTATCAGTCATTACTTACTCTGCTAATAAACAAAGTAGTGTATTTGGAACTGAAGAATCAAATTCTGATACGGATAATCAACAGATTGCAAGTGAAGGATCAGGTGTCATCTATAAAAAGAACGAAAATGATGCTTATATTGTAACAAATACTCACGTTATTAACGGAGCTTCAAAAGTCGATATCCGTTTAGCTGATGGTACAAAAGTCCCTGGTGAAATTATTGGATCGGATACCTTCTCTGATATTGCTGTCGTAAAAATTTCTTCAGAAAAAGTTACAACAGTGGCAGAATTTGGTGATTCAAGCCAACTTAACGTTGGAGAAACAGCGATTGCTATCGGTAGTCCTTTAGGTTCAGAATATGCTAATACAGTTACACAGGGAATCATCTCAAGTCTTAATCGGAATGTTTCTCTAAAATCTGAAGATGGTCAAGCTATTTCAACAAAAGCCATTCAAACAGATACGGCCATTAACCCTGGTAACTCTGGTGGTCCTCTTGTAAATATTCAAGGACAAGTAATTGGTATTACATCAAGTAAGATTGCAAGTAATGGTGGAACATCTGTAGAAGGTCTTGGTTTTGCAATTCCTTCAAACGATGTACAAAATATCATTAAACAGCTTGAAAGTGATGGTAAAGTGACTCGTCCTGCTCTTGGAATCCAAATGGTCAATCTGTCCAACGTTGGAGCTAATGATCTTAGAAAACTAAACATTCCAAGTGGCCTCACCTCAGGTGTAGTTGTTCGATCTGTTCAAAGTAACATGCCTGCAAATGGACATCTTCAAAAATACGATGTCATTACTAAAGTTGATGACAAAGAGATTACTTCATCAACAGACTTACAACATGCTCTTTACAACCATGCTATTGGAGACACTATAAAAATAACCTACTACCGTAATGGTAAAGAGGAAACAACCTCTATAAAACTAGATAAGAATTCTGGTGATTTGGAACGTTAATTGACATCAGTGTAAAGAAAACTTTACAGAAAGTAAAAGATATGTTAGTGTAGAATCATGGAAAAATTTGAAATGATTTCTATCTCTGAAATACAAAAAAATCCTTACCAACCTCGGAAAGAATTTGATGTAGAAAAATTAAAAGAATTAGCTCAGTCAATCAAAGAAAATGGGCTCATCCAACCAATCATCGTTCGTCAATCTCCTGTAATTGGTTATGAAATCCTTGCAGGAGAGAGACGATATCGGGCTTCTCTCTTGGCTGGTCTGACCTCTATCCCAGCCGTTGTAAAGCACCTCTCAGATCAGGAAATGATGATTCAATCTATCATTGAGAATCTGCAGAGAGAAAATTTAAATCCTGTTGAAGAGGCACGCGCCTACGAATCTTTAGTAGAAAAAGGATTTACTCACACTGAGATAGCGGATAAAATGGGGAAATCTCGTCCTTATATCACTAATTTTATTCGTTTACTTTCCCTACCAGAATATATCTTAACAGAAGTAGAAAATGGAAAAATTTCTCAAGCGCATGCACGTTCTCTAATTGGTTTAGACAAAGAGCAGCAAGACTATTTCTTCCAACTAATCAAAAATGAAGATATTTCTGTGAGAAAGTTAGAAGCACTTCTTACAGAGAAAAAACAAAAGAAGCAAAAAAAAAGTGATTCTTTCATCAAAGACGAAGAAGATAAATTAAAAAAACTACTCGGTTTAAGTGTAGAAATTAAACTTTCAAAAAAAGATACTGGAAAGATTATTATCTCCTTTTCAAGTCAAGAAGAATACGATAGAATTATTAACAGCCTGAAATAAGGCTGTTCTTTTATTTTCTCAACCCACAAATTTATCCACCAATTTTCTTATCAAAAACCCTATTAAATCAAGGATTTTCCTATTTATCCCCAACCTGTGGATAAATACTACTAACATTGTGGATTCTTTTCCCCAATCTGTGGAAAAATCCTACTATCTATGGTAAAATAAGTCTAGCACTAAACTACTAAAATCATAGTAAAGGAGGAAAATTAGTTGAAAGAAAAGCAATTTTGGAATCGTATTTTAGAATTTGCTCAAGAAAGATTGACTCGATCTATGTATGATTTCTATGCTACACCTGCTGAACTCATCAAAGTAGAAGAAAACACAGCTACTATATTTCTACCGAGATCAGAGATGGAAATGGTGTGGGAGAAGCAATTAAAAGATATTATTGTTGCTGCTGGTTTTGAAATTTATGATTCTGAAATCAAACCTCACTATATTTTCACTAAACCTCAGAGTACAGAATCTCCTCAAGTAAATGATACGAATAGTGTCTCTACTTACGATTACACACCTGCACTACCAACGATTCCCTATTCTGAAACAGGATTAAAAGAAAAATATACCTTTGATAACTTTATTCAAGGTGATGGGAATGTTTGGGCGGTGTCTGCTGCACTAGCTGTATCTGAAGATTTAGCTCTGACCTATAATCCTCTTTTCATCTATGGAGGACCTGGTCTTGGAAAGACTCACTTACTCAATGCGATTGGAAATGAGATTTTGAAAAATATTCCTGATGCGCGTGTCAAGTACATTCCTGCCGAAAGCTTTATCAATGACTTTCTTGAACACTTGCGACTTGGGGAAATGGAAAAGTTCAAAAAAACTTACCGTAGCCTTGATCTCTTGTTGATCGATGATATCCAATCTCTCAGTGGCAAAAAAGTCGCGACCCAGGAAGAATTTTTCAATACCTTCAATGCTCTTCATGATAAGCAGAAACAGATTGTCCTAACCAGTGATCGTAGTCCTAAACACCTAGAAGGCCTTGAGGAAAGACTTGTCACGCGCTTTAGCTGGGGATTGACGCAAAATATCACTCCTCCTGACTTTGAGACACGTATTGCCATTCTTCAAAGTAAAACAGAGCATTTGGATTACCATTTCCAAAGTGATACTCTGGAATACTTGGCTGGCCAATTTGATTCAAATGTTCGAGAATTAGAAGGAGCAATCAACGATATCACTTTAATTGCCAGAGTAAAGAAAATTAAGGATATCACTATTGATATTGCTGCGGAAGCTATTAGAGCACGTAAACAAGACGCCCGCCAGATACTTGTTATTCCAATTGAGAAAATCCAAACTAAAGTTGGTAATTTTTATGGAGTGAGCGTCAAAGAAATGAAAGGGACGAGACGAGTTCAAAACATCGTTTTGGCACGTCAGGTTGCCATGTATCTAGCTAGGGAACTGACAGATAACAGTCTTCCAAAAATCGGAAAAGAATTTGGCGGAAAGGATCACACCACCGTTATTCATGCCCATGCCAAAATTAAATCACTGATTGACGAAGACGATAATTTACGTTTAGAAATAGAAGCAATCAAAAAGAAAATCAAGTAGCTTGTGGATAAGTTTTCCTTTCTTATCTTTTTTATACACATTTTTTAAACAAGCTCCAAAGCTTGAATTTACTAAACAACACCCAGTTTTCCACAGAATTCACAGACTCTATTATTACTATTAACTTTCTAATACTAAAAATAAATAAAGGAGAATCCATGATTCATTTTTCAATTAATAAAAATTTATTTCTACAAGCCTTAAATACCACAAAAAGAGCAATAAGCTCTAAAAATGCTATTCCAATTTTATCAACAATCAAAATTGACGTTACCAATGAAGGAATTACTTTAATTGGATCAAATGGGCAAATCTCCATTGAAAATTTCATTTCTCAAAAGAATGAAGATGCTGGTCTTTTGATTACTTCATTAGGTTCGATTCTTCTTGAAGCCTCTTTCTTTATCAATGTTGTATCCAGTCTTCCAGATGTAACGCTAGATTTCAAAGAGATTGAACAAAAACAAATTGTCTTAACCAGTGGCAAATCAGAAATTACTCTAAAAGGAAAAGATAGCGAACAGTACCCACGAATCCAAGAAATTTCTGCAAGCACACCTTTGGTTCTTGAAACCAAACTACTCAAGAAAATTATCAATGAAACAGCATTTGCTGCAAGTACGCAAGAAAGTCGTCCAATCTTAACAGGTGTTCATTTTGTATTGAGCCAACACAAGGAACTAAAAACAGTTGCGACAGACTCACACCGTCTTAGCCAGAAGAAATTGACTCTTGAAAAAAATGGTGATGATTTCGATGTAGTAATTCCTAGTCGTTCTCTACGCGAATTTTCAGCGGTATTTACAGATGATATTGAAACTGTAGAGATTTTCTTTGCAAATAATCAAATCCTCTTTAGAAGCGAAAATATTAGCTTCTACACTCGTCTCCTAGAAGGTAATTATCCTGATACAGATCGTTTGATTCCAACAGACTTTAATACTACAATTACTTTTGATGTGGTTAATTTGCGTCAATCTATGGAGCGTGCTCGTCTCTTATCAAGTGCGACTCAAAATGGTACTGTGAAGCTTGAAATTAAAGGTGGAGTTGTTAGCGCCCATGTTCACTCTCCAGAAGTTGGTAAAGTAAACGAAGAAATCGATACGGAGCAGGTGACTGGGGATGATTTAACTATTAGTTTTAACCCAACTTACTTGATTGATTCCCTCAAGGCTTTAAATAGCGAAAAGGTAACTATTAGCTTTATCTCAGCTGTTCGTCCATTTACTCTTGTGCCAGCAGATACTGACGAAGATTTCATGCAGCTGATTACACCCGTTCGTACAAATTAAGTAAAAGAGGTTGAGCCTGGCTCGCCTCTTTTATGATATAATCGAAAAAGAAAAGGAGAATAGTATGTATCAAGTTGGAAATTTTGTTGAGATGAAAAAGCCTCATGCTTGCATAATCAAATCAACAGGAAAAAAAGCTAATCGTTGGGAAATCACTCGTGTAGGGGCAGATATCAAAATCAAATGTAGCAATTGTGACCACCTTGTCATGATGAGTCGCTATGATTTTGAACGAAAAATGAATAAGATTATTGACTAAGAACCCTTAGTTAGAGAGTTAGCAAGTTTTCCCTTTTTGTGTTATAATGTTAGGGATTGAAATGAGAACGGAGAATGAGAAACTATGGCTTTAACAGCAGGTATCGTTGGTTTGCCAAACGTTGGTAAATCAACCCTTTTTAATGCAATTACAAAAGCAGGAGCAGAGGCGGCAAACTACCCATTTGCGACTATCGATCCAAATGTTGGGATGGTAGAAGTTCCAGATGAACGCCTACAAAAACTAACGGAAATGATTACTCCTAAAAAGACAGTTCCCACAACATTTGAATTTACAGATATTGCAGGGATTGTAAAAGGAGCATCAAAAGGAGAAGGTCTAGGAAATAAATTTTTGGCCAATATTCGTGAAGTAGATGCGATTGTTCACGTAGTTCGTGCTTTTGATGATGAAAATGTGATGCGCGAACAAGGACGTGAAGACGCCTTTGTGGATCCACTTGCAGATATTGATACCATTAACCTGGAGTTGATTCTTGCGGACTTAGAATCAGTTAATAAACGCTATGCGCGTGTAGAAAAGATGGCACGTACGCAAAAAGATAAAGAATCAGTAGCAGAGTTTAACGTTCTTCAAAAGATTAAACCAGTCCTTGAAGATGGAAAATCAGCTCGTACCATTGAATTCACAGATGAAGAGCAAAAAGTCGTCAAAAGTCTCTTCCTTTTGACGACTAAACCAGTTCTTTATGTAGCGAATGTGGATGAGGATGTCGTTTCAGATCCAGATTCTATCGACTATGTGAAACAAATTCGAGAATTTGCAGCGACAGAAAATGCAGAAGTAGTAGTTATTTCCGCGCGTGCTGAGGAAGAAATTTCTGAGTTAGATGATGAAGATAAGCAAGAGTTTCTTGAAGCACTTGGCTTGACAGAATCAGGTGTTGACAAGTTGACTCGTGCAGCCTATCACTTGCTTGGGCTTGGAACTTACTTCACAGCTGGTGAAAAAGAAGTCCGTGCTTGGACCTTTAAGCGAGGGATGAAAGCTCCTCAAGCAGCTGGTATTATCCACTCAGACTTTGAAAAAGGGTTTATTCGTGCAGTAACAATGTCATATGAGGATCTAGTGAAATATGGATCTGAAAAGGCTGTAAAAGAAGCTGGACGCTTGCGTGAAGAAGGTAAAGAATATATCGTTCAAGATGGCGATATCATGGAATTCCGCTTTAACGTTTAATAACATTTAATAAATAGTGTCAATTAGGTTGGAAAAAAATTCCAACCCTTTTGGCTTTTGAAAGGAAAATAAATGACTAAATTACTTGTTGGATTAGGAAATCCAGGGGATAAATATTTTGAAACCAAACACAATGTTGGCTTTATGTTGATTGACCAAATCGCTAAAAAACAAAATGTCACTTTTACACATGACAAGATATTTCAAGCTGACCTAGCATCTTTTTTCCTCAATGGAGAAAAAATTTATCTCGTCAAACCAACAACATTTATGAATGAAAGTGGAAAAGCGGTTCATGCTTTATTGACTTACTATGGTTTGGATATTGAAGATTTACTCGTCATTTACGATGATCTTGACATGGAAGTTGGGAAAATTCGTTTAAGAGCAAAGGGTTCAGCAGGTGGTCATAATGGTATCAAGTCTATTATTCAACATATTGGAACCCAAGTATTTAATCGTGTTAAAATAGGTATTGGAAGACCTAAAAAAGGCATGTCAGTTGTTCATCATGTTTTAAGTAAGTTTGATCAGGATGACTATGTGGGTATTTTACAGTCTATTGACAAGGTTGACGATGCTGTAAACTACTATTTACAAGAGAAAAACTTTGAGAAAACAATGCAGAGGTATAACAGCTAAATGGTGACTTTATTAGATTTATTCTCAGAAAATGACCAGATAAAAAAATGGCATCAAAATCTGATAGATAAGAAAAGACAACTAATACTTGGTTTATCAACTTCTACCAAGGCTCTTGCAATTGCAAGCAGTCTAGAAAAAGAAAATAAGATTGTGTTACTGACTTCAACTTATGGAGAAGCAGAACGAATTATCAGTGATCTTCTTTCTCTCTTAGGAGAGGAACTTGTCTATCCATTTTTGGTTGATGACTCTCCTATGGTAGAGTTTTTGATGTCTTCGCAAGAAAAAATCATTTCGCGGGTTGAGGCCTTGCGTTTTTTGAGTGATCCGTCTAAGAAAGGGATTTTAGTTTGTAATATCGCAGCGAGTCGGTTAATTTTACCCTCTCCGACTAGATTTAAAGAAAGTACTATAAAAATTGCAGTTGGCGAAGAATATGACCAACGCGAGCTACTTCACCGGTTAAAGGAAATTGGATATCGAAAAGTTACTCAAGTACAGACACAAGGTGAGTTTAGTATTCGAGGAGACATTTTAGATATTTTTGAGATGTCTCAGTTAGAACCTTTCCGAATCGAGTTTTTTGGCGATGAAGTAGATGGTATTCGTACTTTTGAAGTCGAAACACAATTATCGAAAGAAAATCAGACAAACCTCACTATCTTTCCAGCTAGCGACATACTTTTGAGAGAAAAAGATTATCAACGAGGACAGTCAGCTTTAGAAAAGCAAATTTCAAAGACTCTATCACCAATTTTAAAATCATATTTGGAAGAGATTTTGTCAAGTTTTCATCAAAAACAAGTACATTCAGATAGTCGAAAGTTTTTGTCCTTATGTTACGATAAAACATGGACTGTATTTGATTATATTGAAAAAGATACACCAGTATTCTTTGATGACTATCAAAAATTGATGAATCAGTATGAATCCTTTGAAAGAGAATTAGCACAATACTTTACAGAAGATTTACAGAATGGTAAATCATTTTCTGGGATGCAGTATTTTGCAGATACAGAGCAAACCTATAAAAAACAAAGTCCAGTTACCTTTTTCTCCAATCTGCAAAAGGGCTTAGGAAATCTTAAGTTTGATCACATTTATCAATTTAATCAATATCCCATGCAAGAGTTTTTCAATCAATTTTCATTTTTAAAAGAAGAAATTGAGCGATACAAAAAAATGGACTACACTATTATTTTGCAGTCTAGCAATTCAATGGGAAGTAAAACATTGGAGGATGTTTTAGAGGAATACCAAATCAAATTGGATTCCAAAGATAAGTCAAGTATCTGTAAAGAATCTGTAAATTTGATTGAGGGTAATCTAAGACATGGTTTTCATTTTGTAGATGAAAAAATTCTCTTGATTACTGAACATGAGATTTTTCAAAAGAAATTAAAACGTCGTTTTAGAAGACAACATACTTCAAATGCAGAGCGATTAAAAGATTATAATGAACTTGAAAAAGGTGACTACGTTGTTCACCATATTCATGGAATTGGTCAATATTTAGGAATCGAAACAATTGAAATCAAAGGGATTCACCGTGATTATGTCAGTGTACAGTATCAAAATGGTGACCAAATCTCCATCCCAGTAGAGCAGATTCAGTTACTGTCTAAATATGTTTCAAGTGATGGGAAAGCGCCAAAACTTAATAAATTAAATGATGGTCATTTCAAAAAGGCCAAGCAAAAAGTTAAGAAACAAGTAGAGGATATAGCTGACGATTTAATCAAGCTTTATTCTGAGCGTAGTCAGTTGAAGGGGTTTGCTTTCTCAGCTGATGATGATGAGCAACATGCTTTTGATGATGCTTTCCCTTATGTTGAAACGGATGATCAACTTCGTAGTATTGAGGAAATCAAGAGAGATATGCAGGATTCTCACCCCATGGATCGACTTTTGGTTGGAGATGTTGGTTTTGGGAAGACTGAAGTAGCAATGCGTGCTGCTTTTAAGGCAGTCAATGATCACAAACAGGTGGTCGTTCTAGTTCCAACGACGGTTTTAGCGCAACAGCACTATACGAATTTTAAGGAACGATTCCAAAATTTTGCTGTTAATATTGATGTGTTGAGTCGCTTTAGAAGTAAAAAAGAGCAGGCAGAAACACTTGAAAAACTAAAGAATGGTCAAGTCGATATTTTGATTGGAACGCATCGTGTTTTGTCAAAAGATGTTGTGTTTTCAGATTTGGGATTGATGATTATTGATGAGGAACAACGATTTGGTGTCAAGCATAAGGAAACTTTGAAAGAACTGAAAAAACAAGTAGATGTTCTAACCTTGACAGCAACGCCAATCCCTCGTACTCTCCACATGTCTATGCTGGGAATCCGAGATTTGTCTGTTATTGAAACTCCTCCAACCAATCGCTATCCTGTTCAAACCTATGTATTAGAGAAGAATGATAGTGTCATTCGTGATGCTGTCTTGCGTGAAATGGAGCGTGGAGGTCAAATTTACTATCTTTACAATAAGGTTGACACGATTGACCAGAAGGTTTCGGAATTACAGGAGTTGATTCCAGAGGCTTCGATTGGGTATGTTCATGGACAAATGAGTGAAATTCAGTTGGAAAATACTCTACTTGATTTCATTGAAGGTCAGTATGATATTTTGGTGACGACTACTATTATTGAGACAGGGGTAGATATTCCAAATGCCAATACCTTATTTATTGAAAATGCAGACCATATGGGTTTGTCAACCTTGTATCAATTAAGAGGAAGAGTCGGTCGTAGTAATCGTATTGCTTATGCCTATCTCATGTATCGTCCAGAAAAATCAATCAGTGAAGTCTCTGAAAAGAGATTAGAAGCGATTAAGGGATTTACAGAATTAGGCTCAGGATTTAAGATTGCTATGCGAGATCTTTCGATTCGTGGAGCAGGAAATCTCCTAGGAAAATCGCAGTCTGGTTTCATTGATTCTGTTGGTTTTGAATTGTATTCACAGTTATTAGAGGAAGCTATTGCTAAACGGAACGGTAATGGGAATAAAAGAATCAAAGGAAATACTGAGTTGATTTTACAAATTGATGCTTATCTTCCTGATACTTATATTTCTGACCAACGACATAAGATTGAAATTTACAAGAAAATTCGTCAAATTGACAATCGTGTCAACTATGAAGAACTACAAGAAGAGTTGATGGACCGCTTTGGAGAATACCCAGACGTAGTGGCCTATCTTTTAGAGATTGGTTTGGTCAAGTCATATTTTGACAAGGTATTTGTAGAACGTGTGGAAAGAAAAGAAAATAAGATTACAGTTCAATTTGAAAAAGTCACTCAACGACTATTCTTGGCTCAAGATTATTTTAAAGCCTTATCCGCAACGAACTTAAAAGCAGCCATAACTGAGAATAAGGGATTAATGGAAGTTGTATTTGATGTCCGAAACAAGAAGGATTATGAAATTTTAGAAGGTTTGCTGATTTTTGGAGAAAGTTTATTAGAGATAAAAGAATCAAAGGAAGCAAATCCCATTTAACATTTTTCTTCTATAAAAAGGATAAAAATGGTACAATAATAATTTGAGGTAATAAAAATGAGATTAGACAAGTATTTAAAAGTATCACGAATTATTAAGCGCCGCACAGTCGCAAAAGAAGTAGCAGATAAAGGTAGAATCAAGGTGAACGGAATCTTGGCCAAAAGTTCAACGGATTTGAAAGTTGATGACCAAGTTGAAATTCGCTTTGGAAATAAGTTGTTGCTTGTTAAAGTACTAGAGATGAAAGATAGTACAAAAAAAGAAGATGCAGCAGGCATGTATGAAATTCTCAGTGAAACACGGGTAGAAGAAAATGTCTAAAAATATTGTACAGATGAATAATTCTTTTATTCAAAATGAACATCAACGTCGTCGTTACCTGATGAAGGAGAGACAAAAACGAAATCGTTTTATGGGTTGGGTCCTTATTTTGATGATCTTGTTGTTTATTTTACCAACTTATAACTTGGCCCAAAGCTATGATCAGTTACTGCAACGACGTCAGCAATTAACAGAGTTGAAAGAGCAGTACCAAACTCTTAGTGATGAAAAGGATAAGGAATCCGCCTTTGCTGCAAAGTTGAAAGATGAAGACTATGTAGCAAAGTATGCACGCGCCAAGTACTATTACTCAAAGAAACGAGAAGCAATTTACACAATTCCTGATTTGCTTCCGAGGTAATGTCATGGAAAATTTATTGGAAGTTGTTGAGCAATTTTTAAGTTTATCAGATGAAAAATTAGAGGAATTGGCAGCTAAAAACCATTTATTACGATTACAAGAAGAAAGGGAAGAGAAGAATGCGTAAGTTCTTAGTAGTTTTATTGCTACCTGCTTTTATCATAACCTCAAGAGTAGTTAGCACAGAAAAACAGCTTCCTTACTCTTCACAAGAAATTTATTATCTAACCGAGTCTGATTATGGATTCTACTATAAAGAAACTCTTGAATCTCCAATGGTTTATGGAGAAACATCCGTCTATGCTAATGAGGATCTTGTCAAGGAGTCTGGTAAATTGACTCCTGGAATGCCCTTTAAAATCGTAGAATGGCGTTTGAATAGACAAGGTGTTCCTGTTTTTAAATTAGATAATCACCAGTTTATCCTTGCAGATAAGCGCTTGGTCTATGATCAAAGTCAAGTTCAAACTCAAAATAGGCAAGTATGGTTGGAGCCAGGGTTTATTATCTATAACAGCCCCTATGATGCGAAAGAAATTTCTTCCTCTTTCTCTCCCTATCAACGCGTAACAGTGGATAGAGCTCTCTTTGCTGAGGGACAAGAATTTCTTCATATTGATCAAGTTGGGTGGGTATCAAAAGAGTTCACCTCAGAAGAAGACAATCGCATCCAGAAGGTTCAAGAAGTTTTATCAAGCAACTATCAGAACGAAAATTATTCTATTTATGTTAAACAACTGACTACGGGTAAAGAGGCTGGGGTGAATGAAGACAGTAAACTCTATGCAGCTAGCATCTTGAAACTAGCCTACCTTTATTATGCTCAAGATAAGATAAACCAAGGGGAATATACGCTAGACAGTAGCTTCAAGTATATCCCAGAAGTAAATAGTTTCCCTGGGTCCTATAAACCAGAAGGTAGTGGTAGCTTACCTAAAAAAGAAGATAACAAAGAATACAGTCTTCAACAGTTGATTACCAAGGTAACAAAAGAGTCTGACAATGTTGCTCATAATATTTTAGGTTATTATGTGACCAATCAATCTGACGGGGCTTTCAAAGAAAAAATGTCCACCATTATGGGTGAAGATTGGGATGTGAATGATAAACTGACTTCTTCAAAAATGGCTGGAAAGGTCATGGAAGCTATTTATAATCAGAATGGTTTTGTCCTAGAGTCTCTAGGTAAGACCGATTTTGACAACCAACGAATCGCAAAAGGTGTTTCGGTTAAGGTAGCTCATAAAATTGGAGATGCCGATGAGTTTAAACATGACACTGCCATTGTTTATACGGATTCTCCTTTTGTTCTTTCCATTTTCACCAAAAATTCTGATTATGATACTATTGCTAAGATAGCTAAGGATGTCTATGAGGTTCTAAAATGAGGGACCAGGATTTTTTAAATCATTTTCTCCGAAAAGAGTATTTCAAAAAACATTCGAAAGTCTTATTAGCTCTGTCTGGTGGACTGGATTCGATGTTTTTATACCATCTATTGTCTACTTATCAAAATGAGTTGGGAATTGAGTTGATTGTAGCACATGTCAATCACAAGCAGAGAAGTGAGTCTGACTGGGAGGAAAATGAACTAAGGAAGTTAGCTGATGCAGCTGAACTTCCTATTTATATCACAAGCTTTTCAGGAGACTTTTCAGAAGCGCGTGCTCGAGAGTTTCGTTATGATTTTTTTAGGAAAATCATGAAAGAGGTTGGAGCGACTGCCTTGGTTACTGCCCACCATGCAGATGATCAAGTTGAAACGATTTTGATGCGCTTGATTCGAGGTAGTCGGCTACGTCATTTAACAGGAATAAAAGAAAGTCAAGTAGTTGATGAAATTGAAATCATTCGTCCCTTGTTGCCTTTTCATAAAAAGGATTTTCCACCAATTTTTCATTTCGAAGATCAAACAAATCAGGAAAATACCTATTTTCGCAATCGCATTCGGAATAGGTATATACCAGAACTTGAAAAAGAAAATCCTCGTCTTAAATCCGCCCTTTTAGATTTTGGAAGGGAGATTTCCGATTACCAAGCAGCAATAACGGAGCTTTCGAAACAAATTGATGTTGAAGATTTGAATGAGTTATTTTCATACTCCCAACAAACTCAAGGAATCTTGCTCCAGAACTATCTTAATCAATTTCCAGACTTAAATCTGACAAAGGCTCAGTTTGCCGAAGTTCGACAGATTTTAGCAACTAAAAGTCAGTATCGTCATTCTCTTAAAAATGGCTACGAATTGATAAAAGAGTATCAACAGTTTCAAATTTGTAAAATCAGTCCTCAGGCCGATGAAAAGGAAGATGAACTTGTGTTACACTATCGAAATCAAGTTCGATATATGGGCTATTTATTTTCCTTTGGCATTCCTATTGAAGGGGATTTTGTTCAAAAAGTAACGGTTTCACGGGAAACATCTGTATATATTAGATGTCGAAAACCTGGCGATGTTCTTATCCTGAATGGGCATCGAAAGAAATTGAGACGTTTATTTATAGATTTGAAAATCCCCATTGAAAAACGAAAAACAACCCCTATTATTGAGCAATTTGGAGAAATTGTCTCAATTTTAGGAATTGCGACCAGTAATTTGAGTAAAAACACGAAAAATGATATAATGAACACTGTACTTTATATAGAAAAAATAGATAGGTAAAAAGATGTTAGAACACGATATTAAAAAAATCCTCGTTTCACATGATGAAATTACAGAAGCAGCTAAAAAGCTAGGTGAACAACTAACAAAAGAGTATGAGGGGAAAAATCCAATTCTTATTGGAATTTTGAAAGGATCGATTCCTTTTATGGCTGAATTGGTCAAACATATTGATACGCATATTGAGATGGACTTCATGATGGTATCTAGCTACCATGGTGGAACAGCAAGTAGTGGTGTGATCAATATCAAGCAAGACGTGACTCAAGATATCAAAGGAAGACATGTTTTATTTGTAGAGGATATCATCGATACAGGTCAAACTTTGAAGAATTTGCGAGATATGTTTATTGAAAGAGAAGCAGCTTCTGTTAAAATCGCGACTTTGTTGGATAAACCAGATGGACGTGTTGTTGAAATTGAAGCGGATTATACTTGTTTTACTATTCCAAATGAGTTTGTAGTAGGTTATGGTCTGGATTATAAAGAAAATTATCGTAACCTTCCTTATGTCGGAGTATTGAAAGAAGAAGTTTATTCAAATTAGAAAGATCTATCTTTAATGAAAAAACAAAATAATGGTTTAGTTAGAAATCCATTTCTCTACTTGTTAATTATCTTCTTCCTAGTGACAGGATTCCAGTATTTTTACTCTGGAAATACTGCTGGACGAAGCGAAAAAATTAACTATACAGAATTGGTAAAAGAAATTACAGCAGACAATGTAAAAGAATTAACCTATCAGCCAAATGGTAGCATCATTGAAGTGTCTGGTGTTTATAAAAATCCTAAGACTAGTAAAGAGGAAACAGGAATTCAATTTTTTACTCCTACGGCTACAACAGTAGAAAGATTCTCAAGTACTATTCTTCCGTCTGATTCAACAGTTTCAGAATTGCAAAAACTTGCTTCTGAACATCAGGCTGAGGTTACAGTCAAACATGAGAGTTCAAGTGGTATGTGGATCAATATCCTTGTGTCTGTTGTTCCATTTGCTATTCTTTTCTTCTTCCTATTCTCTATGATGGGAAATATGGGAGGAAATAATAGTAGAAATCCAATGAGTTTTGGACGTAGCAAGGCTAAAGCTGCTAATAAAGAAGATATCAAGGTACGTTTCTCAGATGTTGCAGGTGCTGAGGAAGAAAAACAAGAATTAGTCGAAGTTGTTGAATTCCTAAAAGACCCAAAACGATTTACAAAACTTGGTGCGCGTATTCCTGCGGGTGTTCTTTTGGAAGGACCTCCGGGAACAGGTAAGACCTTACTTGCTAAGGCAGTTGCTGGAGAAGCAGGGGTTCCGTTCTTTAGTATCTCAGGATCTGACTTTGTAGAAATGTTTGTCGGAGTTGGTGCAAGTCGTGTTCGTTCTCTTTTTGAGGATGCAAAAAAAGCAGCGCCAGCTATCATCTTTATCGATGAAATTGATGCTGTTGGTCGCCAACGTGGTGTCGGCCTCGGTGGAGGAAATGATGAACGTGAGCAAACTTTGAACCAACTCCTGATTGAGATGGATGGTTTTGAGGGAAATGAAGGAATCATCGTTATCGCTGCAACTAACCGTTCAGATGTTCTAGATCCAGCTCTTCTCCGCCCAGGACGTTTCGATAGAAAAGTCTTGGTTGGTCGCCCTGATGTTAAAGGTCGTGAAGCAATCTTGAAAGTTCACGCTAAAAATAAACCTCTGGCAGACGATGTTGATTTGAAACTAGTTGCCCAACAAACCCCAGGCTTTGTGGGAGCTGACTTAGAAAATGTTCTAAACGAGGCAGCCTTGGTTGCAGCCCGTCGCAACAAATCAATTATTGATGCTTCAGATATTGATGAGGCAGAGGATAGAGTGATTGCTGGACCATCTAAGAAGGATAAAACAGTATCACAAAGAGAACGTGAATTGGTTGCTTATCATGAGGCTGGGCATACCATTGTTGGTTTAGTCTTGTCAAATGCCCGTGTTGTTCATAAAGTTACCATTGTACCACGTGGACGTGCAGGCGGATACATGATTGCACTTCCTAAAGAAGATCAAATGCTCCTGTCTAAAGAAGATATGAAAGAGCAATTGGCTGGCTTAATGGGTGGACGTGTAGCTGAAGAAATTATCTTTAATGTTCAAACTACAGGGGCCTCAAATGACTTTGAACAAGCTACTCAGATGGCGCGTGCAATGGTCACTGAATATGGTATGAGTGAAAAACTAGGACCAGTTCAATACGAAGGAAATCATGCTATGTTTGGTGCACAAAGTCCTCAAAAATCAATTTCAGAACAAACAGCCTATGAGATTGATGAAGAAGTACGTTTATTATTAAATGAGGCACGAAATAAAGCAGCTGAAATTATTCAATCAAATCGTGAAACCCACAAGTTGATTGCAGAAGCATTGTTGAAATACGAAACATTGGATAGTACACAGATTAAATCTCTTTACGAGACAGGAAAAATGCCTGAGACAGTGGAAGAGGAATCTCATGCACTATCTTATGATGAAGTAAAATCAAAAATGAGTGAAGAAAAATAAATTTAGAGAGGTTCGACCTCTCTTTTTATGTTCTAATGTGATGGCTACCGAGCAGAAGCCTTGATAGTCGATCCTCCTCGTACAGGCTTAGATGATAAGTTGTTGGATACCATTCTGACCTATGTTCCAGAAAAAATGGTCTATGTATCCTGCAATGTTTCGACCTTGGCACGAGATTTAGTTAAACTAGTAAAAGTCTATGATCTCCAGTATATCCAGTCGGTCGATATGTTTCCCCACACTGCACGGACAGAAGCAGTGGTTAAATTAGTGAAGAAAAGAAAAAATTAACTTCACTGAAAAAAGTCCTTGACAAAGGTAAAAAAGTAGGTATAATAGAAAGAGTTGAAAAGCTCAAGGTCCGTTGGTCAAGGGGTTAAGACACCGCCTTTTCACGGCGGTAACACGGGTTCGAATCCCGTACGGACTATGGTGTATTGTGGCTAAAAAAAC